>CANHAW010000008.1 GCA_947458675.1 Beijerinckiaceae bacterium | reverse complement strand
GATTCGCACAAGATGATGATGGGAATGCCGGCCAGAGTGACATCGACAGCGAGCATATGAGCCGCAACTTCATCATGAGGATCAATGTCGAGCACGACGAGATCGATTCCATCGAAGCGGGTTTTGCGCCCCGCCTGTGGCGGCGTCTCGGCCTCCGTGATCGAAAAGCCTGTTCTGGTGAGATAGGTTGCAGCGAGCTGGCGCGATGCGCGCAACTTGTCGACCAGAAGGATTCTACCGTCCTTCATTAATCTCGCTCTCGCCCCATGCCGCCATTCAGCGTGCAGCTAATTACAACTAACCAATAAATCAAAACAATGGGATTGTTGAGTAACTTATTTGCTAAATTGCAATAATTAGTGCCCATTTCAGGCATGGGGCTGGCCGGCTCCCCCCAATGCAAAGCATGTTTCTACAGTTTAGAGCCGCTGAATGCGGACGGCGCAGAATTTGAATTCCGGTATTTTGCCGGCTGGATCGAGCGCGGGATTTGTCAGCAGATTTGCTGCCGATTCCGAATAGCAGAAGGGCAGGAAGACCATGCCTTCTGGAACATCCAGATCGGCGCGCATCGATATTTCGATTCTTCCCCGGCGCGTCTCCAAGGCTATCTTCTCGCCTGACGCGATTCCTTGACGCGCCATTTCGACCGGCGCGATCAGGGCGACGGCCTCGGGCTCAAGGCGGTCGAGCACGGATGCGCGGCGTGTCATCGAACCGGTATGCCAATGTTCGAGAATGCGACCGGTCGAAAGGATCAGCGGATATGCATCGTCCGGGCATTCGTCGGGCGGGCGGGCTTGTGCGGGTACAATACGTGCCCGCCCCGTTGCGGTGGGAAAACCTGTGTCGAAAAGAATGTCATGTCCGGGACCGGTTTCCGTGGCCGGATAGGTCACCGCTCCCTCCCGTTCCAGTCTTTCCCAAGTGATATGCTGAAGGGAGGGCATGATGGCGCTCATTTCGGCATAAATATCGGCGGGGCCGCCATAGGACCAATCGAGCCCCATGCGGCGGCCTATCTCCTGGATGATCCACCAATCCTGTCGGGCCTCACCGGGTAGGGGCAGTGCTGCGCGAGCCATTTGCACACGCCGATCTGTATTGGTGAATGTCCCGCTTTTTTCAGGAAAAGCCGACGCGGGCAGAATAACGTCGGCATGGAAGGCTGTTTCTGTCAGGAAAATATCCTGCACGACCAGATGCTCAAGTGCGGCGAGCGATTCGCGCGCATGGTTGAGATCGGGATCCGACATAGCCGGATTCTCGCCCTCAATATACATGCCGCAGATCTGGCCGGCTTTGATCGCATGCATGATTTCGACAACCGTCAGGCCGCGTTTGGGATCGAGCTTGCGGCCCCAGAATGTCTCGAAAACATCCCGAACCTGAGCCGTCTCGACACTGCGATAATCGGGATAAAGCATCGGAATCAAGCCGGCATCGGAGGCGCCTTGCACGTTGTTCTGTCCGCGCAAAGGATGCAGGCCGGTGCCGGGCCTGCCGATCTGTCCGGTGATGAGTGCCAGTGCAATCAGGCAGCGTGCATTGTCCGTTCCATGCACATGCTGGCTGATTCCCATGCCCCAGAAGATGATGGAGCTGCGCGCCTGCGCATAAGCACGCGCAACCTCGCGAATGATTGCCGCATCAATGCCACAGAGAGGCGACATTTTTTCGGGAGAAAAATCACGCGCATGCTCGGCGAGCCGGTCAAAGTCTTCCGTGAAACGGGAAATGAATGATTGATCGACGAGGTCTTCTTCAATGATTGTATGAATCATCGCATTCAGGAGCGCGACATCGCTGCCGGGTTTGAATGCAAGATGTTTCCAGGCGTGGCGCGACAAAAGCTGACGGCGGGGATCGATGACGACCAGCTTCGCCCCGCGCTCGCGCACTGCATTCTTGATGAAAGTCGCAGCAACCGGGTGGTTGGCTGCCGGATTGGCTCCGATCACAATGATAAGCTCGGCATCTCGTGCGGCCTCGAAAGGCGCAGATACCGCGCCTGAATTCAGGCCCTCCATGAGTGCTGCGACGGAAGAGGCGTGACACAGGCGTGTACAATGATCGACATTATTTGTTCCAAATCCCGTTCGGACGAGTTTTTGAAACAGATAGGCTTCTTCATTCGAGCCCTTTGCCGATCCAAATCCCGCAAGCGCTTGGGATCCATGCGTCTCGCGGATGTTGCGTAATCCTTCTGCGGCGCGATCGAGTGCTTCCTGCCAGCTTGCCTCACGGAAATGACTGAAGGGATTTGCAGGATCGACAATATCATCGGCACATTTCGGTTTACCGGGCAGGCGAATGAGCGGCTTTGTCAGGCGATGGGGATGCGCGACATAATCCAGCCCGAAGCGACCTTTCACGCATAATCTGTTGTGATTGGCAGGCCCATTGCGTCCCTCGACGTGAATGATGTGGTCATCCTTGATCTGAAAGCTCACCTGGCAGCCGACGCCGCAATAGGGGCATAGAGAATCCACCTGCCGATCCGGCCAGACGGTTCTTTGCTGCTGGTCGTCAAGATAGGCCGATGGCATGAGCGCGCCCGTAGGGCAGGCCTGAACACATTCTCCGCAAGCCACGCAGGTCGATGCACCCATGGGATCGTCAAAATCAAAGACGACCTTTGTGGCATCGTGGCGATGGGCCATTCCGATGACATCATTGACCTGGACTTCACGGCATGCGCGCACACAAAGCCCGCATTCAATGCAGGCATCGAGATTGACGCGCATGGCGGGATGGCTGGCGTCGGGTGTCGCGTGCGACTTTGTTGACGGAAAACGGCTATGGCCAATGCCCGCCAGATCGGCCTGCTGCCAGAAATGCGAATCCGGATCAGGCGATATGGCGCGCGGCGGTTGATCGGCGAGAAGCAATTCGATCACGAGCGCGCGGGCTTTTTCGGCACGCGGGCTTTTTGTTGTCACCACCATTCCATCCGTCGGGAGCCGACGACAGGAGGGTGCCAGAACACGTTCCCCAGCTATTTCAACCATGCAGGAGCGGCAATTGCCGTCCGGGCGATAAGAATGCGCATCGCGATGGCACAGATGCGGAATGTCGACTTTCGCGCGTTGGGCCGTCTGCCAGATCGTTTCGCCGTCACGCGCCTCGATTTCCTGCCCGTCAAGCGTGAAGCGGATGATCCCACTCATGGCGTCACCTGAACGAAAAGCTCGGGAAAATGGCGCATGAGAGACAGGATTGGATTGGGGGCAGCCTGCCCAAGCCCACAGATCGATGCATCTTGCATAACATTTGAGAGTTCGCTCAGCAGAGCAAGATCCCAATTTTGCTCTTGCATCAGTCGCGCTGCTTTGGCTGTGCCGACCCGGCAGGGCGTGCATTGCCCGCAGGATTCATCGGCAAAAAAGTCCATGAGATTATGTGCCACTTGTTTGAGATCGTCCTCCTGAGAGAAAATCACAATCGCGGCGGAGCCGATGAAACAGCCATGTTTTTCGAGCGAACCAAAATCGAGCGGAATATTTGCAAGCGAGGCCGGCAATATGCCTCCAGATGCGCCGCCTGGCAGATAGGCATAAAGCTTGTGCCCCTCGGCCATTCCCCCACAATATTCGCTCAGAAGTTCCTGCAGAGTCAGACCAGCCGGTGCCAGTTTCACGCCGGGGTTGCGGATGCGTCCTGAAACAGAATAGTGGCGCAGTCCCGATGCGCCATTGCGTCCTTGCGCGCGCCATTCATGACCGCCCTTTTCGACGATCTCACGAATGAAATAGAGCGTCTCGACATTATTGGTCAGCGTCGGGCGACCGAAAAGTCCGGATTCGAAAGGTAACGGCGGACGTTGCCGAGGGTAGCCGCGCTTTCCCTCAATCGATTCGATCAGCGCCGATTCCTCGCCGCATATATAGGCTCCCGCACCACGCCGCAGATGGATCGTGGGCCAATGGCCGGGCAATTTTGCAATTTCTTGCTCCAGAGCGATGCGCAGACCGGTATATTCATCGCGCAGATAAAGAAAAACCTCGTCTGCCTCAATCGAGAGTGCGGCGATCAGCGCGCCTTCGATCATGCGATGTGGATCGCTCTCGAGAATGTGGCGATCCTTGAATGTTCCGGGCTCGCCTTCATCCGCATTGACGATCACATATTTTTTCCCGCCCATGTTTTTGACCGCACGCCATTTACGCACAGTCGGAAAACCCGCACCCCCCATGCCGCGCAGACCTGCATGATCGAGCGATGTGAGAATCTGTTCAGCCGTAATCTCGCCCATGCGCAGGCGCTCAAAGAGTGCATAGCCGCCATGCGCGCGATAAGTCTCATAATCTGTTTTGCAAATCGGTACAGCAGCGGTTTGTGTCGATTGAACGGCCGCGCGCAGATTCTCGCTATTGGCTCTTGTAATGACATTCTGTCCGCAGGCCGCTGCAGGGGCCTGATCGCATTGCCCTATGCAGGGTGCGCGCAGAATACGGACGCCTGCAATATCGAGTGTCTTGATTAGCTCCTCAGCACCAGCGAGCTGACAGGCAATTGAATCGCAGATGCGTATGGTGATCGGCAAGACAGGCTGATCGTCGTCTTTCACAACATCGAAATGCGCGTAGAAAGTTGCGACCTCATAAGCCTCTGCGAGGCTGATGTGCAATTCTTCTGCAAGTGCCGCCAAATGGCCCGCTGAAATCTGGCCATAGAAATCCTGTACGAGATGAAGATATTCGATCAGCAGATCGCGCCTGCGCGGACGCGCGCCGAGAAGCAATGCAATTTCTGCAAGCGATCTGGGGTCAGATTGCCGGCCTTTCGGGCTGGTCCGTACCTCGCCCCCCCGTCCTGGATGCTGTGGTTTGGAGATCGTGTTCATAACCACAATCCTAGGCGAGAGAGGCGCAATCTGGAAGCGTCACTCCGGCGGTGTGCCGTTCGCAGCGAGAACCTCGCCGGCCAAATAGAGCGAACCGCAGATCAGGATACGTGGCGGCACGCTCCAGCTGACCGCCGCGATTTGACCTAACGCCGATGGAACATCGGCAGCAATATGCGCCTTTATGCCTTCCGCCTCGGCAATGGCGGCGATTTCAGCCGCGCTGCGTGCTGCATGTTCGCCCATGATCGGCACGGCCAGCAATTCTTTGGCAAGACCGGAGAAGGCCCGCAGAAACGCATCCGTTTCCTTGCTCGCCAGAGAGCCGCAGATCAAGACCAGCGGGCGAGGGTTTTTTGCTTCCAGCTCGCCCATGGCTGCGGCCAGTGCGGAGCCGCCATCGGCATTATGGCCGCCGTCGAGCCATAGTTCAGCGCCGGGCGGCGCCAGCAGAATGAGTTGTCCGCGCGCCAGATTTTGCAGGCGGGCCGGCCAATCGGCGGCCAGCAGCCCCTGTTCGAAATTGGCGCTCGTCAGATCGGGCGCGATGTGGCGGAGCGTCGCGATTGCCAGTGCGGCATTGTCGATCTGGTGGCGCCCCTGAAGGCGCGGCAGTGGCAGATCCAGCAATTGCTTTGCATCTTCGTAGATCAGGCGGCCGCTTTCTTCCGCTGCAGAAAAGTCGCGCTCGTAAAGAAAAAGCGGCGCGCGTGCGCGGTGCGCTTCTCGCTCGATGACTCGCAGAGCCTCATCTTTCTGACGACCGATAAAAGATGGTGTTTGCGACTTGATGATGCCAGCTTTTGCGGATGCGATTTCGCCCAGAGTCGGCCCGAGGAAATCCATATGATCCATCGATACAGGTGTGATCACACTTGCCAGCGGATGATCGATGACATTGGTTGCATCATAGCGCCCACCCAGGCCAACTTCGAGCAGCAGATAATCGGCAGGATGTTCGCTGAAGAGCAGGAGGGCTGCAATTGTCGTGATTTCGAAAATCGTGATGGATGCGCCGGCATTGGCATTTTCGCAGCGTGCGAAAGCATCGACCAGCATGGCTTCGCTGACAAGCTTGCCACCGCCTGGCCCGCCAAGCCGGATGCGTTCATGGAAATTCACCAGATGAGGTGACGTATAGACATGGACGCTTTTACCCGCCGCCTCGAGCATGGCGCGCATGAAAGCGACTGTCGATCCCTTGCCATTTGTGCCGGCGACATGAATGACCGGCGGCAGGCGCTTCTGCGGATGTCCGAGCTTGGCGAGCAGATCGATGGTCCGACCGAGCGACAGATCGATCTTGCGCGGATGAAGATTGAGGAAACGCTCCAGCATGTCCCCGGAGCTTGAATTTCCTGATGTGGTTTTGTGCACGGCTTTCCTCAGGCGACCGATGCGGCCGGCCTGTTCATCAGAACGCGACAAAGCCGCGCCAGCGTTGCGCGCATTTCGCCGCGCGGCACGACCATATCGACCATGCCATGGCTCTTGAGATATTCAGCGCGCTGGAATCCCTCCGGCAGACGCTCGCGGATTGTTTGCTCGATCACGCGGGCGCCGGCAAAGCCGATGACGGCGCCGGGCTCTGCAATATGAATGTCGCCAAGCATGGCATAGGAAGCTGTGACGCCGCCCGTTGTCGGATTGGTGAGCACAACAATATAGGGCAGTTTTGCGGCGCGAAGACGCTGCACGGCAACAGTCGTGCGTGGCATTTGCATCAGCGAGAACATGCCTTCCTGCATGCGCGCGCCACCTGATGCCGTAAAAATAATGAAGGGCGCGCGCCGTGCGATCGCTGCTTCCATGCCCGTAATAATGGCCTCGCCTGCGGCCATGCCGAGCGAGCCGCCCATGAATTCGAAATCCTGAACGGCGACAACTGCCTTCTCGCCTTCCAGCGTTCCGGCTGCAAGCCGCACAGCATCCTGCGCGCCGGTCTTGGAGCGATATTCTTTCAGACGGTCAGTATAACGTTTGACGTCTTTGAACTTCAGCGGATCGGCCGGCACTTCCGGCGTCGCAATCGTCTCATAGGATGCATTGTCGAAGATCGAATCCAGGCGCGTCTTGGCCGGGCAGCGCATGTGATAATTGGAACCGGGCACAACATAGAGATTGGCCTCGAGATCCTTATGGAAGACGAGCTGGCCCGAGTCCGGGCATTTCACCCAGAGGTTTTCGGGCGTCTCGCGCTTGAGGAAAGAGCGGATCTTCGGCGGGACGACATTGGAAATCCAGTTCATCGGATCCTCGAATTATTCTGCGGCGGCCTTGCGTGCGCTACGCACGCCATGGGCAATGTCTGAAACAAGCGATGTGACGGCGGTAAGCGTCGTTCCGGTTGCGCGGTTTTGCGCATCGAGAGAATTTTTCAACGCATCTATCAGGGCCGAGCCGACGACCACGCCATCGGCGTGAGCGGCAAGCGAAGCGGCAGTCTGGGCATTCTTGACGCCAAATCCGACAGCGACCGGCAATTGTGTCTGCGCCTTGATGCGATGCACCGCCTGCGCCACTTTCGAGTAATCGGGTGTTGCCGCCCCCGTAATGCCGGTGATCGACACATAATAGAGAAAGCCCGACGTATTGGTGAGAACTGTCGGCAGGCGTTTGTCGTCGGTCGTCGGCGTCGCCAGCCTGATGAAATGCAGGCCGGCCGCCAATGCGGGCAGGCAGAGCTCGTCATCTTCTTCAGGCGGCAGATCGACGACGATCAATCCATCGACGCCGGCTTCTTTCGCCTCGCCCAGGAATTTTTCAACGCCGCGCACATAGATCGGGTTGAAATAGCCCATGAGCACGATCGGCGTGTCTGTATCTGCCTTGCGGAATGCACGCACAAGATCGAGCGTTTTTGTCAGGCTCATTCCCGCAGCAAGGGCGCGCAGACCGGCGGCCTGGATCGAGGGGCCATCGGCCATTGGATCGGTGAAGGGCATGCCGATTTCAATGACATCCGCTCCAGCCTGCGGCAGTGCCTTGATGAGATCGAGCGATGTCTTCGGGTCTGGATCGCCCGCCATGAGAAAGGTGACAAGCGCCGCGCGACCTTCCGCCTTGCATAAAGCAAAGCGCTTTTCCATGCGCGTCGTCATCACATTCCCCCCAGATGCTCGGCGACGGTGAAAATATCCTTGTCGCCACGGCCGCAGATGTTGACCACCATCAAGTGATCCTTCGGCTTCGTCGGTGCCAGCTTCGTGACATAGGCCAAAGCATGCGAAGGCTCGAGGGCTGGAATAATGCCCTCTGTCCGGCAGCATAATTGCAGACCCTCCAGCGCTTCCTTGTCAGTCGCCGACACATAAGTCACGCGGCCGATATCGCGCAGCCAGGCATGTTCAGGCCCGATACCGGGATAATCGAGACCGGCTGAAATCGAATGTCCTTCGATGATCTGCCCATCGTCATTCATCAGAAGATAAGTGCGATTGCCATGCAGCACACCGGGCTTTCCGCCGGCAAGCGAAGCAGCATGGCCTTCGGGCAATGCGAGCCCATGTCCGGCGGCTTCGACGCCATAGATCTCGACGCTCTTGTCATCGAGGAAAGGATGAAACAGGCCAATGGCATTTGAGCCGCCGCCGATGCAGGCGACGAGCGAATCCGGCAAGCGGCCTTCGAGCTCTTCCATCTGCCAGCGCGTTTCCTTGCCGATGATCGACTGGAAATCGCGCACCATGGCCGGATAGGGATGAGGGCCTGCCGCCGTGCCGATGCAATAAAATGTATCGGCGACATTGGTGACCCAATCGCGCAGCGCCTCGTTCATGGCATCTTTCAGCGTACGCGCGCCCGATTGCACCGGCACAATCTTCGCGCCGAGCATTTTCATGCGGAAGACATTTGGCTTTTGGCGTTCGACATCGACGGCGCCCATATAGACGATGCATTCGAGTCCATATTTCGCGCAGGCTGTGGCTGTTGCCACGCCATGCTGGCCGGCACCCGTCTCCGCGATAATGCGCTTCTTGCCCATTCTGCGTGCGAGCAAAATCTGGCCGAGCACATTGTTGATCTTGTGTGCGCCCGTATGGTTCAGCTCATCGCGCTTGAAATAGATTTTCGCGCCGCCGAGTTCTTCCGTCATGCGTTCGGCAAAATAAAGCGGGCTCGGACGCCCGACATAATGTTTCGCCAGATGCGCAAGCTCATCATGGAAGGCAGGATCGGCCTTGGCCACTTCATAGGCCTTTTCCAGATCGAGAATGAGCGGCATCAACGTCTCGGCGACGAAGCGGCCTCCGAAGAGGCCGAAATGGCCACGCTCATCCGGCCCGGTGCGGAAGGAATTTGGAGAGATATTGTTCACGGATGGCTCCAGACGGTCGGAGCGTGTCTTAACCCGTCACGCCTTCCGAACCAAGGGTTTCGATGTCGCTGGTTGCCCCGCGGACTGACTGGACGAAGGCGGACATTCGGGCGGGATCCTTCTGGCCGGGGGCACTCTCGACCCCGGAGGAGACATCGACGCCACCGCAGCCCGTGCGGCGCAGGGCTTGGGCGACATTTTCGGGGTCCAGCCCCCCCGAGAGCATGAAAGGGGTCGCAAGATCGATGTTTTTGAGCAGGTCCCAGTCGAAAATCAGGCCGTTTCCACCGGGCAGATCTGCCCCGGCAGGCGGTTTGGCATCGAAAAGGATGCGGTCGGCAGCCCCATGATAGAGGCTGGCGGTCGCCAGATCGTCCCGGCCCGAAATGCCGATGGCCTTCATAACGGGCAGTCCGAACAGGCTGCGGATTTCCATCACCCGCGCCGGGCTCTCCTTGCCATGTAGCTGCAGCATGTCCGGCTTTGCAGCAGCAATAATGGATTTGAGGAGATCATCGGGAGCATCGACGGTCAAAGCGACCTTGATGGCGCGGTCTCCGGCCAGGGCCGCAAGGCGGGCGGCCGCCTCCAGCTCAACATGCCGCGGGCTTTTGGGGAAGAATACGAGGCCCACCATATCTGCACCCGCGTCCAGCGCATGGGCCAGCGTTTCGGCGCTCGAAAGACCACAAATCTTGATCACCGGACCCTTTGGCTGCGCGCGGCGCGCCAGCGCGTCCCGCAAGGGCTGGGGAAAGTTCAGGCCGGCAAGAAAATCTGCGCCCGCAGTCGAAGGATTGGACAGCATGCGCTTTGCTCGCATGGCGCAGGCATCATGTCCAGCGCCGTCCTGACAGGATCACGCCGTCTCGCGCGGGCCTTCTATGGCTGTGCGTGAGGATAATTGCGCGCGCAGCGCTTCGGCTTCGCGGCGCAGCCGCTCCAGATCGGCGCGCGCCTGCCGCGCTATCTGACGGTTCCGGCGTTGCGAGAGCCATGTGGCAAAGGAGCCCGCAATCACGCCTGTCCCGGCAGCCAGAAACAGAACAATAAAGAGGGGCGCGGTGATTTCGAAGATCGAATAGGCGCCGGGAAGCGGGTCGAAAATGACCCGAACCGGCTCACGATTGGTGACTGCAAAAGCAATCAGGACCGCACCGATGGGGGCCAGGACAAGCCATTTGAGAAATGTTTTCATCCTGCTCCCGCGGCGGCGGGCATTAGCCCGGCGTGCCTTCGTTCAGGCGCTCGCGCATTTCCTTGCCCGTCTTGAAGAAGGGTACGACTTTTTCGTCGACTTCGACATGGGCGCCGGTGCGCGGGTTGCGGCCCAGGCGCGCGTCGCGACGCTTGACGGAAAAGGCGCCAAAGCCGCGCAATTCAACACGGTCTCCGCGCGACAAGGCATGCGTGATTTCATCGAGAATCGCGTTCACGATATTTTCGACGTCTCGCAGGTAAAGATGAGGATTGCGTTCCGCGATGCGTTGAACGAGTTCTGATTTGATCACTTGCGCCCCCGGAAAATGAACTGCCAAAACGGACCAGAAAACATGGGCCCTTAAGTCAATAATTGCTCAATCGACTGGCGCAACTTGCCAAATCGAAACCAGACCGTCAAGGAGGCGGGCATCCCCAAGACTTGCAAGACGGCGCAGCGGGGCGGCCAGATCGCTCAAACCCATGCCATCGAGCACGGCCGCCGATGCGCCGAGCAGGCCGAGCCGCTCCAGACTGCGGTCTTTCTTCCAGTCCCGCACGGGCAGCCCCTTGTCGATCTTCCTTTCCCGCTCCAGCCAGGCGATGGCCTCGCGCTCGCCGCCGAGCGCATCAACCAATTTGAGCTCGATGCTCTGTCGGCCGGTAAAGACGCGCCCGTCGCTCACTTTCGCGAGCTCGTCCTCGCTCAGGCTCCGACGTGTCTGGACCAGCTCCTTGAACCAGGCAAAGGAATCGCCGACGAGGGCTGCAATGGCGGCGCGCGCCTCCGGGCTCGTCGGCTCATAGCCGCTCGGCGATGCCTTGAGCGGCGAGGATTTCACGCTTTCAACCGAGACGCCGACAGTGTCCAGCAGCTTGCCGAAATTGGGATATTGGAACAGAACGCCGATTGAGCCGACCAGAGAATTGCCTTCGGCGAAAATACGATCTGTGCCCAGAGCCGCAATATATCCACCCGAGGCGGCCATGGTTCCCACAACGGCAACGACCGGTTTTTTCTCCGATATTGCGCGTAATTCCTTGAACAGGCGCTCGGCGCCGGTCGTCGTTCCGCCGGGGCTTTCAATCGAGACGATCAGCGCGTCGGCCGTGCGTGAATGGCCGATGTCGCGCACAAGTTTGAGCGTATCCTTGTCGCCGGTGATGACGCCCTCGATGGAGAGCCTGGCGATGTGATGGCCGCTTTTTGTGTCGCTTGTGCTGAAATACAGGCCCGCCCCGACAAGAACGCCCGCCACGATCAGAAATGTGACAATTCGCCAGAAGCTCAGTTTGCGCCGGAGAATGCGGCGATCGACGATGTGGTCTGCATCAGGATAGCTGGCCATGTGACGATCCATTGTGTCTGTCGTGACGAAACGTAGAGAGACACTGGCGGGGAAGCAAGCAATGCTCGCCGAATGTGACGCAGGCTTAAAAAAAAGGCCCGCACATTTCTGCGCGGGCCTCGAGCAAAGCTCCTTGCGGAGACTTTTACTTCTTGTCGGTATCGCGTGCCTTGAGGGCAGCGCCGAGAATGTCGCCAAGCGAAGCGCCCGAATCGGCTGAGCCGTAAGCCGCAATGGCTTCCTTTTCTTCAGCCATTTCGAGAGCCTTGATCGACACCGAGACCTTGCGGGCGCGGCGATCGAATTGCGTGATGCGCGCATCGACCTTTTCGCCGACGGCGAAACGCTCAGAGCGCTGGTCGGCGCGGTCGCGGGCGAGTTCGCTGCGCTTGATGAAGGTGACGAGG
Organism: Beijerinckiaceae bacterium; assembly: GCA_947458675.1. Lineage (GTDB taxonomy): Bacteria > Pseudomonadota > Alphaproteobacteria > Rhizobiales > Beijerinckiaceae > Terripilifer. The sequence goes on along the minus strand of CANHAW010000008.1, from coordinate 3,349 downwards.
TCGGAGCCGGCAATCTTCACATCGATGCCGCCTTCCTTCACTTCCATGACTTCGCAGGTCACGACTGCGCCCTTCTTGAGGTCGCCGCCTTCTTCACTGCCGGCGCTGGCCGAAGTGAAGGGATCGCTCGCCAGCTGCTTGATGCCGAGCGAAATGCGCTCCTTCTCGACGTCCACGTCAAGCACTTTCGCCTTGACCATGTCGCCCTTCTTGTACTCTTCGATGACCTGCTCGCCCGGACGGTTCCAGTCCAGATCCGAGAGATGGACCATGCCGTCCACATCGCCATCGAGGCCGATGAACAGGCCGAATTCGGTCTTGTTCTTGACTTCGCCTTCGACTTCCGTGCCGACCGGATGCTTTTCAGCGAAGACTTCCCACGGATTGGCAAGCGTCTGCTTGAGTCCGAGCGAAATGCGGCGCTTGACCGGATCGACTTCGAGAACCTGAACGTCGACTTCCTGGCTCGTCGAAACGATCTTGCCGGGATGCACGTTCTTCTTCGTCCACGACATTTCGGAAACGTGGATGAGGCCTTCGATGCCAGGCTCGAGTTCAACGAATGCACCGTAGTCGGTGATATTCGTGACGCGACCATGGAGGCGTGCATTGAGCGGATATTTGCTGTCGATAGCCTGCCAGGGATCGTCGAGCAGCTGCTTCATGCCAAGCGAGATGCGGTGCGTGTCGTGATTGATCTTGACGATCTTCACGCGCACCGTCTGGCCGATGTTGAGCACTTCGGTCGGATGGTTGACGCGGCGCCATGCAATGTCGGTGACATGCAGCAGGCCGTCGATTCCACCCAGATCCACGAATGCGCCGTAATCGGTGATGTTCTTGACCATGCCCTCAATGACCTGACCTTCTTCAAGGTTGGCCACGATTTCATGACGCTGTTCGGCGCGGCTCTCTTCGAGAACCGTGCGGCGCGACACGACGATATTGCCGCGGCGGCGGTCCATCTTGAGGATCTGGAATGGCTGCGGCACGCCCATGAGCGGGGTGACGTCGCGGATCGGGCGAATGTCGACCTGGCTGCGCGGCAAGAACGCCACGGCGCCGTCGAGATCGACCGTGAAGCCGCCCTTGACCTGATTGAAGATAACGCCGTCGACCTTTTCGCCGGCTTCGAAAGCCTTTTCGAGCTTGACCCAGCTCTCTTCGCGACGCGCCTTCTCACGCGAGATGACGGCTTCGCCGAGCGCATTTTCGACGCGCTCCAGATAAACTTCAACGACATCGCCGATCTTCGGGGCGGCTTCGCGGCCCGGACCCGTGAATTCGCGCAGCGGCACGCGGCCTTCGGTCTTCAGACCGATGTCGATGACGGCGACATCCTTTTCGATGCCAACCACGGTTCCCTTGACGACGGAACCTTCGAAGGCTTCGCTTTCTCCATAGCTCTCGTCGAGAAGAGCGGCAAAATCATCGCGTGTCGGATTGAGCGAAGCAGTGGCAGAATTGGCCATATTGTCTCCTGAGGCGCCCTGTTGGGCATCGCCGGCGGGGTTCGAGTTACATTCGTCCCATGGCGCTCCGGAGCCGGTCGACATTGCGACCGGTCGGCCCTTTGGGGCTGCCGGCGTGGCCGGAGCGGAAGGACGGGTTTTGAATAAAATCCGGGCGAAGAGGGTTTCTCTTCGCCCGAATTCGAGAGGTTTCTAGCAGGAGCCCAGAGGGGCGGCAAGCTGATTCGCCCGCGCTCATCCGTGTGTTGGCGCAGCCTTTTCCTGAACGATGCGCAGCGCTGCCGCAAAAGCGGCCTCGACGTCCAGAAGGGTCGTGTCCAGCGTCACCGCATCTGCCGCTGCCCGCAGAGGGGCGGCAGAACGACCGGCGTCCCGCGCATCGCGCTTTTTGATATCTTCAAGAACGGCGGCAAAATCTACTTTCTCGCCGCGCCCTGCCAGTTCCAGGGCCCGGCGCTGGGCGCGGGTTTCGGGGCTCGCCGTGACGAAAATCTTGACCGGTGCCTCAGGGCAAATGACGGTCCCGATATCGCGCCCGTCGAGGACGGCTCCGCCCGGCCGGGCGGCGAAACGGCGCTGAGCCTCAATGAGAGCCTCCCGCACTTCAGGGATGGCGGCGACCACAGAAGCCGCCTCGCCCATTTCCCGGCTGCGCAGACGCTCTTCATCGAAATCGACCAAAGCCAGGCCGCGCGCGATACTGGCCGCCTGCGCTCCATCTTCCAGCCTGTAGCCCTTGTCGATCACACCGGCGGCCGTTGCGCGATAGAGCAGGCCCGTGTCGAGATGGGGCACGTTGAAATGCCGCGCGAGACGACGTGCGAGCGTCCCCTTGCCCGATGCCGCAGGTCCATCGATGGCGATCAGCATGATCGGGTCACGAGAAAGTCGCGCCCAGACGCTCAAGCGCCGGGCGGAAGGTGGGAAAACTTGTCGCGATCATGGCAGCATCATCGATGGTGACGGGCTTTTCGGATGCCAGTCCCATGACGAGAAAACTCATGGCGATGCGATGATCGAGATGCGTCTCGACTGTGCCGCCGCCAGTAACCATTCCCTCACCGCGCACGATCAGATCGTCGCCTTCGATCCGGTTTTCAATGCCGTTGACATCGAGGCCTGTCGCCACTGCGGCAAGCCGATCGGATTCTTTCACGCGCAATTCCGAGAGCCCGCGCATGCGCGTCTCGCCTTTGGCAAAAGCCGCTGCCACAGCAAGAATCGGATATTCGTCAATCATCGAAGGTGCCCGATCTGCAGGCACATCGACGCCTTTGAGATGCGAATGACGAACGCGCAGATCGGCGACATCCTCGCCGCCCTCAATGCGCGGATTGGTCACTTCGATGGAAGCACCCATTTCCTGCAGCGTCGTCAGAAGGCCGATGCGCAGCGGATTCATCATCATGCCGACAATGGTGACATCCGAGCCCGGCACAAGCAGGGCTGCAACAATCGGAAAAGCGGCTGAGGAAGGATCTGCCGGCACAATCACCTCGCGCGGTGTCAGCGTCGGGCGGCCTTCAAGCGTGATGCGGCGGCCGTGTTCGCCTTCCTTCTCGACATGCACTTTCGCGCCAAAATAGGCGAGCATCTTTTCCGTATGATCGCGCGAGGCCTCGCTTTCGATCACGGTTGTGCGGCCGGGTGAATTGAGGCCCGCCAGAAGAATAGCGGATTTCAGCTGGGCGGAGGCCACCGGCGAACGATATTCAATCGGCGCCGGTTCTGCCGTGCCGCTGATGACAATCGGACAGCGCCCGCCTTCCGTCTCCGAAATGACTTCGACGCCCATTTGCACAAGCGGGTCCAGAATGCGCCGCATCGGGCGTTTGCGCAGCGATGCATCGCCATCGAAGGTCGCTTTGAGAGCATGG
>CANHAW010000007.1 GCA_947458675.1 Beijerinckiaceae bacterium | reverse complement strand
CATGCTTGGCATATCCGTGCGACGCAAGCTGAACCAGTGATTCATTCCGACAGGAGTTTGCGATATTTGTCGACTTCACGCGGCACGAGAGCTGCGACATAGGCGGGATCGAATTCCTCGCCCGAGGCAATGACAGCGGAGAGTTCCGACAGGCGCTTGCGATAGGCTGGTTCTTCTGAAGCTTTGCGCAAGCCCTCATTCAGGCGCGCGATGACCGGGGCCGGCGTATCTTTCGGCACGAAAAGCGCGTTCCAGCCTTCGCCCTGAAAATCGGCAATACCTGCTTCCACCGAAGTCGGAACATTCGGCAAAGTCGGCAGGCGCTGCGCAGATGCGACAACGAGCCCTTTGACATTGCCGCCCCCGATCGAGCCGGCGAGCGAGGTCGCCGTATCGCAGACACCATCGAGATGGCCGCCCATCAGATGGTTGAGTGCTGGACCCGCGCCGCGATAGCTCACCAGCGTGACATCGATCTTGGTGGCGGCGAGGAATTGCTTGCAGATGATGTAATTCGACGAGCCGACACCCGCATGGCTGAGCGTCACCTTGTTGGGATTGGCTTTGGCAAAGGCCAGAAAGGCCTGCGCATCGGCCGCCGGAAAATCCTTTTTGAGAGCAATGGCCGGCATCGTCTTGGCGATGAGCCCGACAGGCGCGAAAGATGCCGGCGTATATTGCAGATCGGGATAGATCGAATAGGACGCCGCATTGGTGCCGACATTGCCGATGGCAATCGTATAGCCATCGGGCTTGGCGCGCGCGGCCCGCGTCAGGCCGGTGGCCCCGCCGGCACCCGCGACATTTTCGTTGATGATGCGCTGGCCGAGCACCTGGCTCATTTGCTCGGAAATCAGACGCGCGATGACATCGGACGTGCCGCCTGCGGCAAAAGGCACGATCATGGTGATGCTTCGCGAGGGGAATGTTTCCTGCGCCGCGGCGGGAGCCAAACCAAGGGCTAAAGCAAAAGCAGCCGTAACGGATCGCATTGAAGCCCCCATGAATGTTCTCTTCAGCAGAACATACGGCGGGCGGACGAACCGGACCATAGATGAAGGCTTGGCCATTGGTCGCATTGTCATGTCACACGAAGACTTGACCGCCCGCACCCCTTTGCATGGCTCGCGAAGCGCAATGTCGCTTCTCATATGAGCTTCAGCAGCAAAGGAGTTGCCGAATGAATGCCCAAGCTGGAATGCTCTGCCCGAATTGCCGCACTGCGCTCACCATGAGCGAACGACAGGGGATCGAGATCGATTATTGCCCGCAATGCCGGGGCGTCTGGCTCGATCGCGGTGAATTGGACAAGATTATCGAGCGCAGCAATCAGGTGGCTGCCCAGCCCGCGCCACCGCCGCAACAGCCGCAGCCGCAATATGCGCCGCAGCCACAGCCCAGCTATCAGCCGCAGCCCCATTACGGCAAAGGCTACGATCCGCGCTACCAGAAACGGCGCAAATCCTTTCTGGAGGAATTGTTCGACTGATTGGGGCCAATCTCAGCGCGATCCGGCGGCGAGGCGTGCGCGCCAGCCGCCGGATAAATCGCCGATGATTTCGCGCGCTGCATTATGTCCGGGCGCGCCCGTCACGCCGCCGCCCGGATGCGCACCTGCGCCGCACAGATAAAGACCCGCCAAAGGCCCGCGATAATCGGCATGGCCGAGCAGAGGTCGCGCAGAGAAAAGCTGGTCGAGCCCCAGCGCGCCGTGAAAAATATCGCCGCCCGTCAGGCCGAAAATATTTTCCAGATCGAGCGGGCTCAGAACCTGCCGCGCCATGACGCTGGCGGCAAAGCCCGGCGCATGATTGTCCACGGTTGCAATCATCAGATCGGCCACTTCCTCGCGGCATGTTTCCCATGTCTTGCCATCGGGCAGATCGAACATTGTGTGCTGGCAGAACAGGCTCGCAACATGCGCGCCGGACGGCGCGAGAGAATCGTCAATCGTCGAGGGGATGAGCATTTCAACAATGGGCGCACGGCTCCAGCCGTGCAGGCGCGCCTCGCAATAAGCGCGATCCATATAGGCAAGCGAGGGCGCCAGAATGATTCCGGCGCTGTGATGGAGCGCAGGAGCCGATGCCGGCAGAACTGAAAAACTGGGCAATTGGCTGAGTGCGACATTCATCCGGAATGTCGCCGATTGCATGCGCAGCGAACGGATGCGCGAGAGGAAATCGGCATCCAATGCATCGCCCGGCACGAGTTTCGTATAGAGAAGTTTTGGATTGACGTTGGCGACAATAGCGCGCGCGCGCAGCGCTGTGCCGTTTTCAAGCACAATGCCGCAGGCCCTGCCCTTTTCGACAATCACTTCGCGCACCGGCGATTGTATGCTGATCTTTGCGCCGGCAGCCGCAGCGCTTTTCGCCATGGCCTGCGTGATCGCGCCCATGCCGCCAATCGCATGGCCCCAGACACCGCGCTTGCCATTCACCTCGCCGAATGTGTGATGCAATTGCACATAGGCGGAACCCGGCGTGTAGGGCGAGGCGAAATTGCCGACCACGGCATCGAAACCAAACAGCGCCTTGACGAGATCATGCTCAAACCAGCGGTCGAGATAATCGCCGGCAGCGCGTGTCATCAGATCGTGCAGCGCAATGAATCCGGTGCGATCGAGGCCACGCATGGAACGGCCAAGCGCCAGTGCATGGATCGTCTCGCGCAGCCAATCGAGCCGCCCGCCATGCGGCAGATTGGGTGGCGTGCGCAGAAGAAGCCCGCGCAAAATATCGCCCGCCCGGTCGATCTCGGCTGCATAGGCAGGATAGGCTTGCGCATCTTTGGCCGAGAGGCGCGCAATGTCCTCCTGCATATGCCCGGCGCGCGTGAGCAGATAATCGCCGTCGGCTCCGGGCAGAAAATTCATCGCGCCGCGCTCGACGATACGCAATCCATGCGCATGCAGATCGAGATCGCGGATGATTTTCGGATTGAGCAGGCCGACCGTGTAAGAGGCGACCGAATTGCGGAAACCGGGATGGAATTCTTCCGTCACCGCCGCGCCGCCAACAATATGGCGGGCCTCCACGACATGCACCGACAGGCCTGCGCGGGCGAGATAGGCCGCGCAGGTGAGGCCATTATGGCCGGCGCCGATGATGATGACGTCGCAAAGGCTCATATGTGCTCGCCTGTTCGCCCTGCCCCGATTATCGGGCCTGGCGCGCTGAAATCAAATCGGCAAAAGAAAACGCCCCGGAGCTTTGCTGCGGGGCGCTTCTCTCAGCTTCAGGGGACCAAGCCGAAAGGCCCGGAGCCGCAGAGCGGGATCCGGGCCTGTAGGTGTCAGGCGATCTCGAAACGATCGAGATTCATGACCTTGTGCCAGGCAGCAACGAAATCGGCGACGAACTTCGCCTTATTGTCGTTCTGCGCATAGACTTCAGCCAGAGCGCGCAGCTGCGAATTCGAGCCGAAAGCGAGATCGACGCGCGTTGCGGTCCATTTCACTTCGCCCGACTTGCGGTCGCGGCCCTCATAAGCATTCGAGCCGGTCGGCTTCCATGCTGTTCCCATGTCGACCAGATTGACGAAGAAGTCATTGGTCAGCGTTTCGGGATTTTTCGTGAAGACGCCATGCTTGGACTGTCCGGCATTGGCGCCCAGAACACGCAGGCCACCAAGCAGAACCGTCATTTCCGGCGCCGTGAGCGTGAGGAGCTGCGCGCGATCAACGAGCATCTCTTCCGGTGCAACCAAAAAATCCTTCTTGAGGTAATTGCGGAAGCCATCGGCTGCCGGCTCGAGAACGGCGAAGGATTCAGCATCTGTCTGATCCTGCGTCGCATCCGTACGGCCCGGCGTGAAGGGAACTTCCACTTCGTGACCGGCCTTTTTGGCAGCCGCCTCAACGCCTGCGCAACCGCCGAGCACGATCAGATCGGCCAGAGAGATCTTCTTGCCGCCGGCATTGAAGTCTTTCTGAACGGCCTGCAGCGCATCGAGAACCTTGGCCAGACGTGCCGGCTGGTTGACTTCCCAATCCTTCTGCGGAGCAAGACGAATGCGCGCGCCATTGGCGCCGCCACGCTTGTCGGAGCCGCGGAAGGTCGAGGCCGAAGCCCAGGCCACCGAAACGAGATCGGAGACCGACAGGCCCGTGGCGAGGATCTTCGCCTTGAGCGCGCGGACATCCGCCGCATCGACGAGCTTGTGATCGACGGCAGGAACGGGATCCTGCCAGATCAGCACTTCGCCGGGGACTTCCGGGCCGAGATAGCGCACGCGCGGACCCATATCGCGATGGGTCAGCTTGAACCAGGCGCGCGCGAAAGCATCGGCGAAGAGCGCCGGGTTTTCGAGATAGCGGCGCGAGATTTTCTCGTAAGCCGGATCCATGCGCAGCGCCATATCGGCGGTCGTCATCATCGGGGGATGCTTCTTCGAGGCATCATGCGCAGCCGGGATCATATCCGCCGCTTCGCAATTCTTCGGCGTCCACTGCCAGGCGCCTGCAGGGCTCTTGGTCAGTTCCCACTCATATTTGAAGAGCATCTGCAGATAGCCCATGTCCCATTTGGTGGGGTTCGGCTTCCACGCGCCTTCAATGCCGCTGGTGATCGTGTCGCCGCCCTTGCCGCTGCCATGCGTGCTGAGCCAGCCAAGGCCCATGGCCTCGATCGCACCGGCTTCCGGCTCTGCACCGACATGGGCTGCATCGCCCGCGCCATGCGCCTTGCCGAAAGTATGGCCACCGGCCACGAGCGCGACGGTTTCCTCATCATTCATCGCCATGCGCGCAAAAGTCTCGCGAATGTCGCGGCCCGAACCGATCGGATCGGGCTTGCCGTTCGGACCTTCCGGATTGACGTAGATGAGGCCCATCTGCACGGCTGCGAGCGGGTTCTCGAGCTCGCGGTCGCCGCTATAGCGCTTGTCGCCGAGCCAGGTGTCTTCAACACCCCAGTAAATGTCTTCTTCGGGCTGCCAGATGTCAGCGCGACCGCCGCCGAAGCCGAAGGTCTTGAAGCCCATGGATTCAAGCGCGACATTGCCGGTGAGAACGAAGAGATCGGCCCAGGAAATCTGGTTGCCGTATTTCTGCTTGATCGGCCACAACAGGCGGCGCGCCTTGTCGAGATTGCCATTGTCCGGCCAGCTGTTGAGCGGAGCAAAACGCTGGGCGCCCGTGCCTGCGCCACCGCGACCATCGGCCGTGCGATAGGTGCCGGCAGCATGCCAGGACATGCGGATGAAGAAGGGGCCGTAATGACCCCAATCGGCCGGCCACCATTCCTGCGACTGCGTCATCAGCGCCTGAAGGTCTTTCTTCAGGGCGGTGTAATCGAGCTTCTTGAATTCCTGGGCATAGCTGAAGGCCGCGCCCATCGGATTGGACAGCGCCGTGTGCTGGTGCAGGATGTTCAGGTTGAGCTGGTTCGGCCACCAATCCTTATTGGTGCGGCTGCCGAATGTGGCGTTCGGGCCGCCACCATGCATGACCGGGCATTTGCCGGCGCCCATCTTGTCTCCGTCCATGGCTTTTTCCTTTGTCCAAGCGCGGTCGATTCCCGCCTCTGGGACCTCTTTACCAGAGGTCGTCAATTAGTTTAATTTTTATTTTCTGATCGCAACGATAAGCTAGGCTTATGATCAACATCACGCTCAAGCAAATTCGCTATTTTGAAACTTTGGCCCGCACAGGCCATTTCGGCCGCGCTGCCGATGCCTGCGCCATTTCCCAGCCGGCCCTCTCCATGCAGATCAAGGAACTGGAGGAGACGCTGGGCGCGGCCCTTTTCGAGCGCGGTGCGCGACAGATTTCGCTGACGAGTCTGGGCGAGGAATTCAATCTGCGCGCCCGCGAAATCCTGCGCTCGGTGGACGAGCTGGCCGATCTTGCCCGCGCCTCGCAGGCGCGTCTGGCCGGTCGTTTGCGCATCGGCGTCATTCCCACCATCGCGCCCTATCTGCTGCCGACCATTATCGCCAATCTGACCCGCCAATATGCCGGGCTCGACATTCGCGTGCGCGAGACAGTGACGCAAAGACTGATCCAGGAATTATCCGAAGGCCGGCTCGACACGGCCATTGTTGCTTTGCCGGTCTCCGAACCCTCTTTCGAGGAAGTGGCCCTGTTCTCGGAAGAATTCATGCTCGTGCGCCCGCGCGACGGCGATGATCGCCCCGTGCCCAGCATCGACATGCTGCAGAACATGCGCCTGCTGCTGCTCGAAGAGGGACATTGTTTCAGAGATCAGGCGCTCGCCTTCTGCAAGATGAATTCATCGCTGCCGCGCGAATCCCTCGATGGCACATCGCTCTCCACACTTGTCCAAATGGTGGGTTCGGGAATCGGCGTGACCCTGATTCCGGAAATGGCCGTGCCGATTGAGACACGTTCAGCCGCCGTCTCGGTCACACGCTTTGGAAGCCCGAGCCCATCGCGCACAATCGGCATGATCTGGCGCAAATCGAGCCCGCTCGCCGAGCAATTGGCGCAGATTTCAGAGATTGTGCGCCAATCCGCAGAGATTTCGCGCCAGCGCCGCAGCGACACAAGCGCCCAATAAAAAACCCCGAAGCCTGCGCTCCGGGGTTTTCAGACGGAAGCCGGCCTGGCTATTTGCTGGCGATCAGTTCCGCATGCAATTTGCGCGCGGCCTCGATCTGCGCAGCCGGCGCCGACATGACCTTGTTGACATAGACCGCCATATCCTCGCCGCTCATCGGCGAGACAGGTATGTCGGCTTTTTTGGTCTCGGCGAGGAAATCGGGATCTTTCATCATTTTCGTAAAAGCTTCGCGCATCACAGCAAGACGCTGCGGCGACACGCCGGGCGGAAAGGCCAGCGGGCGACCGAGCTCGCCGGTGGACACATAAATTTCCATCAGGATCTTGTCTTCAGGTGTGCCGAATTCCGTCATCGCCGGAACATTTGGGAATTCCGGCAGGCGTTTTGAGGAAATGGCGAAAACCGGCTGGAAATCGCCTGTTTTCAGCTTGTCGCCATGCAAGGTGAGAGCATTGGCCAGCGACATGCCGCTGCTGTCGAGCTCGCCGCGTTCCATCGCAATGGCAATATCGGACGCGCCCTTGTAACCGGCGATGACCTTGAATTTCGTGCCCGCCGTGCGGTTCATCATCAAGGCCGAAAGCGAGAAGACATTGGTGATGCCGGTCGAGCCCATGGTCACTTCGCGCGTCTTCGCATCATCGATCGTCTTGATGCCCGAGGCGCGCGTTGACAGGGTGACGGAATCCGCATCGGCGATACGCCCGATGAAAAGATAATCCTTGGCGTTGAACTTGACCGCCGGATTGAGCAGCGTCTCGAACAAAACGTCGGAATGAATGAGGTGGATGAGCGTGCCATCCTTCGGGGCTGCCGTATAGGAATAGGCCAGCGCAACATTGCCGCCCGCCCCCGGCATGGTCTGAAGAACGAGCGTCGGATTGCCGGGAATATGTTTGCCCAGATGACGAGCGGCGAGCTGCGCATAAAGCCCGTAAGTGCCGCCGACGCCCGCGCCGATGAGAATGCGCACATCCTTGCCGCGATAAAAATCATCCGCAGCGCCTTGCGCCATGGCGGACTGACCGGCGAATGTCATGCTGACGCCTGCGGCGAGCAGCATGGCGCGCGCAAGATTTGCCGTGAAACCTGCAGTAAATATCTTCATATGTTCCTCCCGGCTGACGTTCTTTTGCGCTCTGCCTCCATGGAGCCTAGCTTTTCCCCGCCTGTGCGCCAGTCAAAAATAAATGTCCGGGCGCAGAAAAATGCGCCCGGAAACAAAATCAGCTCATATAGCCGGGCTCAACGCGCGCATCGATGAAATAGCGCCCGCCTGCACCGACCACGCGGGCCGCCGCCTCCAGAGCCTGCGCCAGTTCGCTGGCTGACATGACCGGGGCCTGCGTCTCAAAACCCTGGGCGGCGGCGATCTGCGACAGATCGACGGCCGGATTATCCAGCTTCTGGCCGATGCTCTTGTTCTCGACCGGACGCCCGCGCTGCAGCGCGACGCGCTCCTGATGCACTTCGTCGTTGTAATAGGAGCGATTATTGGCGGCGATGAGCAGCATGGGCAAATTCTGGTTCGATGCCGTCCAGAGCGCATTCATGCCCATGAGGAAATCGCCGTCGCCAATAATGCCGGCGACAATGCGATCGCTGCCCTTGAGCGCCAGAGCCGCACCCACCGTATGGGCAGGCCCTGTTCCCACCGCCCCGCCGCCATCCTTGCCGAGAAAATCGAGCGGATGTTCGAAAGCCAAAGCATCCTGCGGCCAACCGATCGGCAGACGTGCGAATGTCACTTTGCGATTGGCGCTCCATTGCGCCACGGCATCCGCCATGGAACGCAGATCGAAACGGGTGCCTGCCGGTTTTTTCGCAGCCTTGCGCCAATGAGCCGGGCTTGAGCGACCATCGCGGGACACGCGCGCACCGCCATGGGCGAGCAATTGTTCGACCAGCGCATCGGGATGACAGGCGACAGGCATATCGACTGCCGGCAAAGCCTGAAGATCCATGCTCCAGCCATTGTGAAGCGCGCTATCGACCGAGGCGTGAATGATCTGCGTATCGAGCGGAAGCTGTGTTTGCGGACGCCCCGTGCGGGCGCGCAGGAAACCCGCCAGATCGAGCCAATCGAGCGACAGAATGAGATCGCTGGCCGCAATGAGATCGGTCTCCGCCGCGCTCGGCTTGTCGCCGGCCGGCGGCAGCACGTGCAAAGGATGCGTGACCGGAAAGGCCGGCGCATTGTTCAGCGATGACAGGACATGCGCGCCATAATGTTCGGCAAAAGCAATGCGCGCCTGCCAGGCCTTCATATCGCGCGAAACGCGGCCAGCCAGGATCAACGGATTTTTCGCCGCACGCAAAGCGCGATCGATATCGACAATCTGTCTTTCGCTTGCCGATGCCATCGGTGCAGGCTTGTAACGCGAAACGGGCGGAACTTGCACGTCGCGATCCAGCTTGCCTTCCTGCATATGCGCATCGAGACAGATATAGACCGGTGCGCTGGGCAATGAGCGCGTGATCTGATCGGCGCGCAGAATGGATTCCACCGCCGCCTCGGCGGAAGCGGGCTGATCGTCCCATTTGACATAAGAGCGGATCAGCGCGCCCTGATCCTTGGACGTGTGCACCCAATCGATCCAGGGGCGGCGATGATGGGCATCGACGGGGCCGGTCGCACCAAGAATGAGCATCGGGCGGCGATCGCACCAGGCATTGTAAATGCCCATCGAGCCATTCATCACCCCGACATTGGAATGCAGAATGACGAGCAGCGGTGTCTCGGTGACACGCGAATAACCATCGGCAATGGTGACCGCATGATTTTCATGCAGGCAGGTGACGAGCTTCGGATTTTCATTGCCGAGCCGATTGACGATGGAATCATGCAGCCCGCGGAAACTCGCACCGGGCACAATCACCGCATAGGGATAATCAAGCGCGCGAAGAAGATCGGCGACGACATCGCTACCCCAGGCTGAATTGGCATTCTTATCCATCGCGTGCTCCCGATATGGGCTTTAAAAAAGAGGTGCTCATGCGGATCTTGCAGAAGCGCCATATTGTCAGACACACGAACGCCCCGCACGACCAGCGGCGGGGCGCCCGAAATGTTCCGTATCGATCCGATCAGGCTTCGTCGACGACGCCGTTTTCGAGAATGCCGACGCCGGTGACTTCAACCGTGACCTTGTCGCCGGCATGCAGGTAAAGCGGAGGTGTGCGACGATCGCCGACGCCGCCCGGCGTGCCGGTGACGATGACATCGCCCGGCTCGAGCGTCGTATAGCTCGAGACATAAGAGATGATTTCTTCGATCGAGAAAACCATCTGCGCCAGAGCGGCCTTCTGCACTTCCTGCCCGTTCACACGGGTGATGAGGAATGTCTGCTTGCGATCGACAATGGCATCGGGGCCGACGAGATAGGGGCCGAAACCACCGGTCTGATCGAAATTCTTGCCCGGCGTATATTGATGCGTGTGGCGCTGGAAGTCGCGCACCGAGCCGTCATTGTAGCAGGAATAGCCGGCCACATAGGACATGGCGTCTTTTTCCGAAATATGACGACCGCGCTTGCCGATGACGAGCGCCAGCTCGCCTTCATAATCGAAGCGATCGGAATTTTTCGGCTTCACAAGCGGATGGCCGTGAGCGACCTGCGAGGAAGCCGTGCGCAGGAAGAGAACAGGGAATTCCGAATCCGAGCGGCCGGTTTCCTTGATGTGCTCGCTGTAATTGAGACCAACGCAAATGATCTTGCCGGGATTGGGGATCAGCGGCTCAAGCGCCACTTGCGAGAGCCCATAGCTTGGGCCCTTTGGCGCAATCTTGCCGGAACGGAATTCATCCGTGTCGATGAAAGCCTGCAGCGAGGGCGCATTCGGGCGCTCTGCGCCAAGGTCAATCACCTGGTCGCCATTGACCAATCCATATGTCGATGTGCCGTTGGGCGCCTTGAAGCTCGCGAGTTTCATGTTCTTTCCTTGTTATGCCTGTGGAGCCGTGTTGCAATCCTGACGGACATCCGACGCCTTATTTCAGATTGGCGGTTGCGGACGGGGCAACCCCACCCTCGCCCCGCCGGATCGGGCGCAGAGATTACCCACCTGCCGGCAGGAATCAATGGCGAGGGGCACACCAGCAGCCTTGAGCTCGGGCAGCAAGGGCACGTCATGGCGGGCGAGCAGCCGCACATCGCCATCGGCGCTTCTGCGTGCGGCCAATGATACTGGCGCAAGCAATGATCATCGCCATGAATAAAAATAATAATCGGATCATCTTCTGGAATTTGGCCAATCCAGATGGTGCATATTCTCGCCCTCGAAGAGAAACAGAAAAAGAGCTGCACCAACGCAATTGCCCCAAAGCGATTGCGCGCCGATTCCCTCTTCCGCGCGCTTAGCGGATCAAACGAGGCTTATTTTGCATCGGCGGATTTGGCGCGTTTCAGGCAATAGAAATGTTTCAGATCTCCTTACACTCGACATCGCAATCGACTTTGCGGCTCGCCTATCTTGATTTGTTGATCGAGAGACAAAACAATAGTGAACCTGCTCTCTACGCTTGGTCGCACCGTCTTGTCACAAAACCCCCATACACCTGAACATTCTCCCGCAGCTGCAGGCGCGGAACGTGCTGTGGCACTGGCCTTCATGTACAGAATGTTCGGCATCGGCGCTGTGGCGCTTGGTTTTGGTGCGGCTTTGGCGCTGGCTTTCTTGGGCTATTCGCATCTTCTGGAACGCGGATCTTCCGCCGACAGGATCGGGGATTCCATTTCGCGTGCCCTGAGCCGCACACCCCTCACTGTTGTTCTCGACAAGAATTCATCGGTGCAATTGGATACGCGCGATGCGATCGTACGCCTCGATCCGGGCTCGAAAGTGACCGTCACCGGCACTGTCGGCATCGATCCAAATGCCAGTATCCGCGTGCAGGAACCGCCGGCCCCGCCACCTCCGCCGGCAGCACCAGCAGCGCCAGCGCCCAATAATGCGCAAAGATCAGGCCCCATGACAGATCGGAACGGCCAACCTGTTGCGACAAGATATACTGTTTTCAAAACCGTGCCGTATCGCGGGGGCGAAGTCACAACAGGTTATGAATTTCTGTCGGGGAGCGATGTTCCCCACCGTCAATATTGCTATTTCATCATGCGTTCGCCCGGCGGCGCTGCTCAAACAACCGATCTGGCGGTGAATGGCGCATATAGATCACCGACGAATGTCGTGCGTGGCCTGGATGCGCGAGATGCGGCGAGCAATTGTATCTGGTTCGATAACAATCAGACACGTATGTAACTATTTATGAAACTAAAATTGCCAGGCCTTTTCAAAAGCCGCTGCGCGGCTTCGCGAGGCACTGTTAAATGCGAACCAATTATCTCTTAATTGCCTAAAATAATGACCTTTTCACGATAAAACCCTGTCAATAATTGCAAAGATAAGGTTCAATCGATCCATCGAGCCTGCGGCCGCATGTCGGCGCAAACAACAAGAGAATGGCTCGGGGATCGGACTTCATTATGGCCTCGGAGAATAATTTCTTTCTCCGGAGCAATCGCGTCGAGGGGCTGGTGTCCCTTTTGTGTCTCGGTGCTCCGGTTCATGCGCAATATTCTCAGCTCATTGAAGCGATCGTTGAGAGTTGCGGCAAGGATGCCGCCGCTTTTTTCACCGAGCCAGTGCTGAGCCACGGCGCAGGCGATTCAGCCAAGACGATTTCATGGTATTCGGCACAAGAAGGGCTTGTCGTCGATTACGCATCTCTTGATGAAAATTCCAAGGCAAATGCGCGCGCATTGCTGCGCAAGGCCAGAGAACAACTTGCGCCAGCTTTCGGCCATGAAATCTACGGCAGCACAATACGCGATTGTTTCGAAGTTCCCTCCCCACAGGATATTCTTCTGGTCGGCGGCAAAATCTGTCTGGTGAATTGGGGATTTCGCAAAGCAGCTCAAGCCGCTCCGGCCACCGGACTCGGGATTGTCGGAAACCTTATTTACGATCCAAATGCGCTGCCACCAGCAACCACCATCACCCATAGCGCTCAAGGGCCGATGGCCGGCGCCTCTGCCGGTGAAGCGGCTGGCCATCAGACGGTCAATATCGTCGGCGCTGCACCTGCAGCTTCAACCATCCATCACATTCATACATCGAGCGCCTTTGATCCCGGCCATGACGAATGGCGGGAAAACTGGCTGAAACCCTTGCTGGCCTCGCTCGCTGTGCTTTTGCTGCTTCTGCTTCTCTTCGGCGCCGCATTGAATTGGTGGTTCCCAAAACCAAGCAGCAGCGGATCGCTCTCCAACTTCCAACGCGACATCAATTCCTCGCTCGAAGAAAGAATTGCAATTCTGCGCGATGCGCTGAATGGCAATGTCTGCCGCATGCCAGGAACGGCTCTCCCGATCAATCCCCAGCGCGATGGAGCGCGATCGCAGGGCCCGAATTCTACCAGCAGACCGCCAGGTGCAGGCGAGCAAGCGCAAGCCTCAAGTCCCGACAATCTGGTCGAGCGGCTCGACCGCGGGACAGTTCTGATCCTCACGCCAACAAGCACCGGACTTGGAATTGGCACGGGCTTTTTCATCTCACCAAGACATATTGCGACCAACCGCCATGTGATCGAAAAGGCCGAAGAAGGAAATATTTTCATCTTCGGGAAAAAACTCCCCGCTCCACAAGTCGCCCGCAAGCTCGCCATGAGCGCAGACAGCGACGCAGGAAATGCAGACTTTGCTGTGCTGGCACTCGATCGCGATATCGGCGAACCCTTGTCGATCGGCGAAGGTGCCGAACGCCTGAAACAGGTGACTGCGGCTGGCTATCCCGCCTTCATTGTCGAAACCGATGCAGGCTTCAAGCGCCTGCTCGATGGCGACATGTCCTCTGTTCCCCAAATGGCGGTCACGCAGGGCGTGATCACAGCGCGCCAGCAAATGAGCGTCGGCGTCTTGGCACATACAGCGACAATCTCGCCAGGCAATAGCGGAGGCCCGCTGGTGGATGCTTGCGGCAATGTCGTTGGCATCAACACATTCATCAGAGCCGATGCCGAACAACAATTATACGGAAACTTCTCGATCGAAGGGGCGGGCTTGCGCGCGTTTCTGAACCACCACGGAATTCCATTCCGAGCAGCAACGGCCTGCACGGCTTCTGGCACTACGAGCGGGAGGCCATAATGGAGAGCACCCGTATCGCCTCAACCCCACTGCTGGGGATGCGACCGCTGGGAAGCGCGGCCGATCGCTCTTTTGAGCGAATCTGCGGCCTGATGCGTACCCGCGTCAGCGAAGAAGCGGCCGCATTGCTGGCCGAACCGGTGATTACATCCGACGAGCGCCGCATCGATTGGTATGTTCAAGGTGCTGTCGATGCCAAATCGATGGCCGATCTCACGCCCAACGAGCGCGAAGGCGCATTGGCCAAAATTCAACAGATAAGGTCACAAGTTGAAACCGCCGCCCACGAGATGGACGGCGGCACATCGGCAGAAAAAAATATCGCCAATGCTCTGCTCAATGCAGTGAATGTGCCCGGCGAAGACTTTATCTATCTTGTCAATGGTCAGCCGGTTCTCGTCGCCTGGGGATTTGCCAAAGAAGATGTTGTCGAAACACGCGCTGTTCTTGGCATGCGCCTGCCGCAACAACCTGCAGAAAACCCGACCCCTGTCGTTCTCTCAACACCTGTTGCCGCCGCAACACCGGTGATTGTCACCACGCAGACAACAAGTGAAGCGCCATGGCATACACGCCTGCGCTGGCTGCCCATCGCATTATGGACTGCCTTTGCCATTCTTCTCGCCCTGCTGATCTGGCTTTTGCTCACCGTCTGCTATTTCAGCATCCCCTTCCTTGGGGCCGTGCGAAATCCAATCGCCATCACATGCAGCTCAAATGTGAGCACTGCCATTGCGCCGCGTGCCAATGCACCGACGACGCCTGCTCCGCGCACGCCAGAAGCAGATCGCGGGGCGCAATTGCTGCAGCAATTGCAAGATCTCGAAAAGCAATTGCAGGACCGCCTGAGACAATGCGAGCCGCCGCAGCAAGCGCAACAAACGCCGCCACCGCAGGCGCCCGACATGCAAATGCGGCTCGACAATGCAAGAGCGCGCTCCGGATCGCTCCAGATCTCACTCTCGTGGGAAGGCGATGCCGATCTTGATCTCTACGTGATCTGTGAGAGCGGAAACATCGGCGCCAATAGCCGCAATGGATGCGGCGGCGGCGAACTCGACATCGACATGAACCCGTTGAATGAAAGAAATCCACACATATTCAGCTCGCTCTCGCCGGTTGAAAACATCATCTGGGCGAACCCGCCTCCGCGCGGCGAATACAAGATTGCTGTTGAGCTTTACTACCGCCGTACGGACAAACGGCCAGAAATCCCTTTCAACATTCGCATTCGTCGCGGTACCGCCGAGGAAAACCTGACCGGCACGATCAGCGATTTGAAACAGAAGAAAATCATCAAGGTTTTTACGGAATAAGATCATGCGTCAGTCGATCAGCATTGTTCCGCGCACCGGAATCCAGTTTGTTACGGATCATTTCGATCTCGAAAAGTCGCCGAACTTTTCGAGGAGCTTTGTCGAACGCGCGACAAAATCCGACATCGAGCTCCATCCCAACTGGAAATTCGATGATCCCGATGGCGATGCGCCCAAGCGCGTCCAGGGCGATGGCGAGCCCTATGACATCAGCAGACAGAAAGCGATTGAACCCTTCCTCGATAAATGGGTGCCTGTCCCCTATTTGCGCCTGATCGGATCGGGAGCTGATGGGCAAGACCGCTTTGACCGGGGCCCGACCAATTGGGTGCGCGTGCGCGTGGTGAAAAACGCGGAAGGATCGGCGCAAAAGGGAACGCACCAGATCACTTTTGCCTTCGATACAGAGCTCTTGCCGCCGCCTCTCGCCAACCGGCCCTATACGGCGCCATCATTCGACGATGCCCAGAATGCGCATGAATTCCGCTTCGTCCCACGCATGGAAGCCAATGCGTGGTTTGTCTCCGACCCGAAAGTGAATGAGACAACAGGCGCCATTTACGACCACCAAGCTTGGGTTCTGACCTGGCTCAAGGATTTGCATTTCGAAATGCTGCAGGCCAAGCGCCCCGGCCGTCCGATCATCATAGATAAAGAAGGCCCCCAATTCGAACATGCGGCGCGCTATTTTACTTTTCTGGAATTCATCGACCTTGTGGTCAACCCGCCAGCTGTCCGTTTCATCGATACAATATCGGCAAATGCGCCGACTTTTGTCGATGTCGATCTCATTATCGATATCGGCAATTCACGCACCTGCGGACTTTTGATCGAACGCTTTCCAAATGAGCGCGAGGTCAAACTCAGCAATTCAATGGTGCTTGAATTGCGCGATCTCGGTCAACCCGAAACAACATATTCGAAACCATTCGAGAGCCATGTCGAGCTGGTTGCTGCCAATTTCGGTCGCGAAGACCTGTCGCGCCTGTCGGGGCGTGGCAGCAAGGCTTTCTTCTGGCCAAGCCCCGTTCGCGTCGGCCCGGAAGCGGCGCGATATCGCGCCAGAGCGGAAGGCACGGAAGCGATCTCCGGCATGTCGAGCCCAAAGCGTT
>CANHAW010000006.1 GCA_947458675.1 Beijerinckiaceae bacterium | reverse complement strand
GTTATTCCGATCTGGCTTGTCATGCGCCTGCTGGCGATGAAGGGCCGCTAGAAGCCGGCTGCATAATGGGCCGCACGTGTGCCAACCACATCGGCAATTTTCGCGCCCCGCTTCTTCAATTCCCGCGCAATGCCGTCATGAATCGCGCCCACCAGCGCCGGGCCTTCGAAGACGAGCACGGAATAGATCTGCAGCAGGCTCGCACCGGCTTCGAGCTTGGCGAAAGCCGTTTCCCATCCATCGATACCGCCGACGCCCACCAGCGGAAACTGGCCCTCGACTCGCAGATATGTGGCGGCCAGCATTTTCGTTGAAAGCTCGAAAAGCGGCCGGCCTGAGAGCCCGCCGGCTTCCTGCGCCTGGGAGCTGCGCAAAGTGGCGGGGCGCAGAATGGTTGTATTGCCGATGATCATGCCATCGACCTTGCGGTTGCGCGCGACGCGCACAATGTCATCGAGATCGCCGGGTGTCAGATCGGGTGCAATTTTCAAAAGCACCGGCTTGCGCCCGTGTCTCTCAGCCATTTCGTCTCGCGCAGAAATGGCGCGCGCGAGCAGATCGTCCAGCGCTGCAGCCTGTTGCAGATCGCGCAGGCCCGGCGTGTTCGGCGATGAAATATTGATCGTGAAATAATCTGCGACATCGGCAAAGGCGAGAATGCCTTTGGCATAATCGCCGGCGCGATCGGCACTCTCTTTATTGGCGCCGACATTGACGCCGACAATGCCGCCGCGGCCCTTGCGCGCGGCAAGGCGGGCATGGGGTATGTCATGGCCTTCGCTGTTGAAGCCCAGTCGATTGATCACGGCATGATCTTCGACGAGGCGGAACAGGCGCGGCTTGGGATTGCCGGGTTGGGGCAGCGGCGTGATCGTTCCCACTTCGACAGAGCCGAAACCAAGACGCAGCAGCGCATCGGGCACTTCGCCACCCTTGTCATAGCCCGGCGCCATGCCAAGCGGGGCAGGGAATTTCAGCCCGAAAGCCTCGATGGCCAGCACCGGATCATGTGTGGGGGCGGCCGGCAGCGGCAGATATTTGAGCGCGGCAATGCTGGCGCCATGGGCCTGTTCCGGCTCCATGGCAAAGAGCAGCGGGCGGGCGAAGAGATTGACGAGGCCGGTCATTCAAATGTCTCCGAAATCATGGGCGCCGTCTGGCTTCAGCGGAAGGGGGCGGACGCTTTTGACCTCATCCATCCGCAAGGCGCGATAGAGATGGGGAAAGAGTTCGCCGCCGCGCGAGGGCTCCCATTTGAGCAGGTCGCCGAGTTGATCCGCATCGATGGCGGCAAGAACGAGATCACTCTGACCGGCAAAATGTTTCGCCGCCGTCTCGCGCGCCTGATCGGCGGTTGAGAAGTGAATATAGCCATCGGCCAGATCGATCGGGGCGCCGGTGAAGACGCCGGCCTGTTCGGCTTCGGCCCAGAGCGCTTTGGGGGCTATTTTATAGATGAGAGGCACGGCAGGCTCCTTTGGCGCGGAAGCTAAAGGCGCCGGGCAGGCCGCACAAGGGCTTGACCGGCCACCGTCCCCCGCGTTTCTGGTGGTTATGAACCCTGTGCTCCGCTCCTCCGGGAATTTGTCAGCCGACCGTCGCTACGATTATGCGCGCGCCGCCGCCGGCGAGGGCGATCATGCCGCCGCTGCCGATCTTCTGCAGCAGACCCTTGAAATTGCGCCGCGCTGGGCGCCGGCCTGGTTTGCCCTGGGTGAATCGCGCGAGGCTTTGGGCGATCAGGCAGCTGCAGCGGAGGCCTTCGCCCAGGCGCTCGATTGCGAGCCAGATGATTCGCAAGGCGCCGGCCTGCGGCTGGCGCGCCTGCGCGGCGAGACTCCCGCGCACCCGCCCGAGGCCTATGTGCGCGATCTCTTCGATCAATATGCACCACGTTTCTACCAGCATCTGGTGAGCGATCTTGGTTATCGCGCGCCGCAGGTCATTGCCGATGCGCTCATGCGCCTTTGCAGTGAGAGGGGGCGCGACATGCGGTTTCGCGCCGCGCTCGATCTCGGCTGTGGGACGGGCTTGATGGCGCGCGAGGTCGCGTCATTTTGCGCCGAAATCTCCGGCGTCGATCTCGCCCCCGCCATGACAATGCGTGCGCGTGCCACCGGGCTTTATGCGCGGGTGGAGACAGGCGACATGGTCGCTTTTCTGCGCGATGTGGCGGAAGGATCCGTCGATCTTGTTCTTGCTGCCGATGTGTTTGTCTATTGCGGCGATCTCGATCCCGTTTTCGCCGCAGTGCGTCGTGTGCTGGCATCGGGTGGGTTCTTCACTTTCACCCTGCAGCGGGCCGAAAATGGCCATTTCATGCTGGGCGAAGATTTGCGCTACGCGCATTCGCCCGATTATCTGGCCAGCCTCGCCGCGAGCCATGGTTTCGACATGCCGATCTGCGACCAAGTTTCTGTCCGCCGCGATCGCGGTGCAGATGTGGCCGGGCTCGCAATCGTGCTGACTTCGCCCTAGTTTAGCGACGTGCGCCAGCAGAAGACGACATCGATCCCCAAACTTCTCCCGCCCCTTTTCGCGGACTGGTTTTCTGCGCGTGGCTGGGTTGCGCGTCGCCATCAGCTCGATCTTTTGCGCCATGCGCAGGCGGGCGAAAGCACGCTGCTTGTTGCGCCCACCGGTGCTGGCAAGACGCTCGCCGGTTTTCTGCCAACCTTGGTCGAGCTGGCTGAGGCCGCCCGCAATCCGCGCAATGCGCCCGGCGGGCCTGGCCTTCACACGCTCTATATTTCGCCGCTGAAAGCGCTTGCGGTCGATGTCGCGCGCAATCTCGAAATCCCTGCTGCTGAGATGAAGCTGCCGTTGCGCATCGAGACACGCACGGGCGACACATCCGCCTCCAAACGCCAGAGGCAGAGACGCGATCCGCCGCAGATTCTTCTCACCACGCCCGAGCAATTGGCGCTTCTTCTTGCCAGTACCGATGCTTTGACTTTGTTCTCGACTTTACGCCGTGTCGTGCTGGATGAATTGCATGCTGTGGTCACATCCAAACGCGGCGATCTTCTGGCGCTCGGTCTTGCGCGCTTGCGGCAGATTGCACCGGGCATGACAGCAACGGGCCTGTCTGCAACCGTGCGCGATCCCGATGAATTGCGGCGCTATCTTGTTGCGCAGAACGAGACAGGAGCCGCCATGGCGGCACTGGTGACGGCGCCGCCCGGTGCTGCTGCCGATCTTGCCATATTGGCGACGCAGGAACGTCTGCCATGGTCAGGCCATGGCGCCTCTTACGCCATTCACGACATTTATGAGCGCATCAAAAGCGCAAAGACGACGCTGGTTTTTGTCAATACACGCGCTCAGGCGGAAGCGATCTTTCAGCAGCTCTGGCGGATCAATGACGACAATCTCGCCATTGCGCTCCACCATGGCTCGCTCGATGCCAGCCAGCGGCGCAAGGTGGAAGAGGCCATGACGCGCGGAATGCTGCGCGCAGTTGTCTGCACATCGACGCTTGATCTGGGAATCGATTGGGGTGCCGTCGATCTGGTGATCAATATCGGCGCGCCGAAGGGCGCGAGCCGACTTTTGCAGAGGATTGGCCGCGCCAATCACAGGCTCGATGAACCCTCGCGCGCCGTGCTTGTGCCCTCCAATCGTTTCGAAGTGCTCGAATGCACGGCAGCCATCGATGCTGCGCGAGAGGGTGCACAAGATACGCCGCCTGCGCGGAGCGGCGCGCTCGATGTTCTCTGCCAGCATATTCTGGGCATGGCCTGCGCTGCGCCCTTCGATGCCGATATTCTCTATCGCGAAATTATCAGCGCTGAGCCTTACGCAGATCTCGATCGCGCGACATTCGAAGCCGCCCTCGATTTTGTTGCAACAGGCGGCTATGCGCTGAAGACCTATGATCGTTTCGCCAAGATCAAGCGCAACAAAGATGGTTTTTGGCGTATTGCCAATCCTGCCATAGCCCAGTCCTATCGGATGAATGTCGGAACGATTGTCGAATCCGACATGCTGAAAGTGCGGCTCGTGCATGGGCGCTCGACCGCCAGCCGAAAGACTGCGACACCGACGCGTTTTGGGACGCTTTATGCGCCGACAAAACTGGCATCGGAAAATGTTTCCTCGCCGAATTATACCGGACCTTTGCGCAGAGGCGGGCGTGTGCTGGGCGAGATCGAAGAATATTTTCTTGAGACGCTTGCGCCCGGCGACACATTTCTTTTCGGCGGCGAAGTCCTGGCTTTGCAGGCCATTGTCGAGAATGAGGCGCTGGTGGCGCGGGCAAATTCCGACACACCGAAAGTGCCATCCTATGCGGGCGGAAAGTTTCCGCTCTCGACCTATCTGGCTGAGCGTGTCAGGCGCATTCTTTCCGATCGCAAGCAATGGACGCATTTGCCTGAGCAGGTTGCCGAATGGCTCAATCTGCAAAAGAAACATTCGCTTTTGCCCAAGGCTGGCGAATTGCTTGTCGAAACATTTCCGCGTGGCGGACGCCATTATCTTGTCTGCTATCCATTTGAGGGGCGGCTTGCCCATCAAACGCTTGGCATGTTGTTGACGCGGCGTATGGAGCGGTTCGGGTTAAAGCCCATGGGTTTCGTCGCCAATGAATATGCGCTTGCTGTCTGGAGCGTGAGCAATGTCGGGATGGAAATCGGCAATGGTCAGGTCAGCCTTGCTGCACTCTTCGCGCAAGACATGCTCGGCGATGATCTCGAGGAATGGCTGCAGGAATCTGCCTTGATGAAGCGCACTTTCCGGCAATGCGCCGTCATTTCCGGCCTGATCGAGCGGCGCTTTCCCGGCAAGGAGAAAAGCGGACGGCAGGTCACGATCTCAACAGATCTCGTTTATGATGTTTTGCGCCGTCATCAGCCCGATCATATCCTGCTGCGCGCCGCGCGTGAGGATGCTGCCGGCGGCCTGCTCGATCTCGCCCGTCTTGCCGATATGCTCGCCCGGATCGAAGGACATATTGTTCACAGGGATCTCGCGCGCATTTCGCCGCTGGCTGTTCCGATCATGCTGGAAGTCGGGCGCGAGCCGGTCTATGGCGAGGCACAGGATGCCATTCTGGCAGAGGCCGCAAGCGGGCTTGTCACTGAGGCAGGTTTCTCATGAGCACCCGCATTCCTCTGGACACGTCAGGCGCGGCGCAGTCACCTGAAGAGATCGTCATTGCCGGCGTGAGCCTGGTGGCCGATATGGCCGGCGCGCTTTGGCTTGCGGATGAGAAAATCATTGTCGTCGCCGATTTGCATCTTGAAAAAGGATCGAGCCTTGCGCGGCGGCGTGTCTTGTTGCCGCCCTATGATACGGCGGCGACGCTGGCGCGTCTGGCTGGCCTGATGGAGCGCTATCAGCCCCGTCGCATCATTGCTCTGGGCGATTCTTTTCATGATCGCGAGGCTGCGCAGCGCATGAATGCGGCAGATCATGATGCTTTGCGCGCGCTGCAAGCCGGGCGCGAATGGATCTGGATTGCGGGAAATCATGATCCGCTGCCGCCTGATTCCTTCGGTGGGCAGGCGGCTGATGAAATCAGCATTGGCCCGCTCACCTTTCGTCATGAGCCGACAATGGGGGCTGCTATGGGCGAAATCGCCGGGCACTTGCATCCGGTGGCACGCGTCGTGACTAAAACGGGGAGTTTGCGCAGGCGCTGTTTTTTCAGCGATGGCACGCGCTGCATCATGCCGGCTTTCGGGGCCTATGCGGGCGGCCTCAATTTACGCGATTCTGCTTTTGCAAATCTGTTTCCGCATCAGGCGCCATCTGTGCATGTGCTCGGCCGCGATCGCGTCTATCGCGTTGCGCATGAATATTGCCATTCAGACTGAAGTTCAAAGAGAGCCGCTTGTTCCGGCAAGTTCGGGCCGCATCATCCATGCCAGCGCAAGCGCGCTGATGACGGCAATGGTGAGGCCGATGCGTAATGTTCCAAACCAGTGTGGCGCCCGGCCGCTGGCCGCCAATCGCCAATCCCAGAGGCCTTGCAGCAGAAAGGCCATGGTGAGAATGGAGAGGGAAAAGGGCAGATTTTGCACATTGATGAAGGCTGCGGCCCAGCCCACAAGCGATGGCGCCGTGCTGATGCCGAAGTTCAATCCGCGTTGCAACTGGTCCGTCTCGCTCATCGCAAGTCCCCAGCCGACGCCGCCCAGAAAAGACAGGATGCAAGCAGCATAAAGAACGAAAGCCGTGATCAATCGCTCTGACAGCAATTCATCCGGCGTGATGCCTTGCCAGATTGCCAGGCCATAAAAGGGGATCAGCCCTGCCAGCCCCAGCATCAGTGCTGAAGGCGGGATTTTCAACTCCTGCGCCATGCCTGTGTCTTTATCGCTCATCGCGTTGTGACGCGTTCGGCCGATGGATTGCGCCCGGCCGGTTGCGCCGGATCTGCTGGAATATTCGTGCGCGGCGTCTGGACAAGCTGATCGAGAATCATCGGCTCGTTGGCGCGCGGATCGGGCGAGCGGTAAGCAAATTGATCGGCAGCCTTGCGGGCTTCAGCAACTTTGCCGGGGGTCATGCGCAAAGCAACTTCGTCGCGCCGTGCAACGGCTTCCGTATCGCCTTGTGCAGCGGCCAGAGCGAACCATTTATAGGCTTCGGCAAAATCGGTGACGACGCCAAAGCCGCGGACGTGAAGAATGGCGAGATTATATTGGCTGTCGCGCAATCCATGTTCAGCGGCATTGCGGAACATGACGGCTGCGCCGGCATAATCCATTTTTCCATCGACACCTTCAGCCAGCAGGACGCCAAGATTATGCATGGCGCGAATGTGGCCGGCATCGGCCGCCTTGCGATATAATTGCGCAGCCTCGGCCAGCGAGCGTTCAACGCCGGTGCCGCGCTCATATTGCGCGCCGAGACGATATTGCGCTGGCGCATGATTTTGTCCGGCGGCTGCCTTGAGCCAGCGGGTTGCTTCATTCATGTCGCGCTCGACGCCGCGCGCCTCGGCATAGCGGGTCGCAAGTTCAAATTGCGCTGCCGCATTGCCTTTGCCGGCGAGGTCGGAAAGTTGTTCGAATGTGGCCTCGGCCGGGGTGAATTCCTGCCTTATGGATCGGGCCAGAATGGTCGGTGCTGCATCGGCCGCAGCGAAATCGGGCAGATTGAAAGTCGGGGCCGGCGGCAGAGTTCTGTCGCTTGCCTTGTTCTCGGGAGCAGAAGCCGATGGTTGTGGCACTTCGGCCGATGCTGCCGGTGTTTCCGGACCAAACCGGTCCAGCACTTCGCGCGCACCTTGCACACTGCCGGCCAAAAGCATGGCGCCAGCAACGCCGAGCAGAACCTTGCGCGATACATCGCTCAGCCCGCTCTTCGTCTGGTCTTCATTCTCCTCGCGCAATCCGCGCGATGGTTTCGGCGCAGCACCCGCCACCTGCGTTGCGCGCCGTGCCGCGGCGATGAAACTTGCCTGCGCCGCGCGTGGGGCATCGAGCGCAAGGGCGAGATCCTGCCGTGGCGTATCTTCGGCAAGCGGCTCGGTTTTGGGGGCGCTGGGGCGAAAGCCAGAGCCCGGTTCGATCAATATTTCAGGCGCCGAATTTTGCGGCGCGAAACTGACGCGCGAGGCGCCGGCAGGCGTGACTTCTGCGATGACGGGTTCTGCGCCGGCTGCGATCGCAATTTCCGCCTTGGGGGAAATTTGCGCGACGACAGTCTGCTCCTGGCTGCGATTGCGCAAGGCGACGACATCGCCTTCCAGCATGGCGAGCCGATCGACGACTTTTTCCAGCGTCTCATGCACGGCATTCAATGTTGCGCGCGTGCGCTGATCGCTTTCATCCTGCACCGAGCGCAGACCGGAGAGGTCGCGCACAATCGTGTCGGCCATATTGCTGTCTTGCGCTTCGAGCACGGCCACGCGCGCTTCTTCTACTTGCAGGAAGAGGTCGCTCATTCCCCGCTCGATCGCGCCGATGGTTTCAGCGGTTTCGCCGGTGCGCTCAATCCGCTCGGCAATACGCAAAACCTGATTTTCGATGGCCTGCAGGGCGCGCGGATCGGCGCCACTCGCCTCGGCAATCCGATCGATCTTGGCCGATATGTGTGCGACCGCTTCTTCCATACGCGCCGTGCCTGTGGCCGGCTGCATGGCGCGGTGCATTTCTTCGACGCGTTCGAGCAATTCTGCGATGCGATCGCTCGGCCATTCCTCGCGCATGCGGTCGAGGCGCTGGAGGATGGAATGCTGTGCAGAGACAAGCTGCGCCACGACAGGCTGAACCTGCGGAATGCCTGATTCCTCGAAGCGCTGCGACAATCGTGAAATATGCGTTTCGATCTTGTCGATACGCCCCGGCAGGTCGTCGCTGCGCATGCCGGCATTGGCGGCAAGGCGCTCGATTGAGAGGCGCAATTCAGCCAGCGTCTCGCCAATATTGGCGGGTACGTTAGCCGTGCGTGCATGAAGTTCGAGGATGCGCGTTTCAAGTTTGGCAATGGTCGGATGCGTTGCCATGCGCTCGACCGCATGGCGCAATTCCGTCAGCGTGTCGATCAGGCGCTTGGGCAGGGCCCCTGTATTTTCGGCAAGCACTGCCATGTCGCGACGGATCGCGAAAAGCGCTGGATGATCGGCAAGCGCGCCGATGGATTCTTGCAAGGTCGATAATTGTCGCGCCAGTTCTGGATTGATCTCGTCGCGCATGGCGAGCGCGGAAATGCTTTTCTCAATGGCGCGCAATGCAGGATTGGCATCCAGCCGGCCAATCGAAGAGCTCATGCCCTCGATCAATTCGACCAGTCGTGCGGCAAGTTCGCGCGGGCCGGCGGCCAATTGCTCGACGCGCGTGGTGAGTAAGCGGATCTGGTCCTCAAGTGCATCGATCGAGGCAAAGCGCGGGATGGCATTGCTCAGCTCCTGCGCAATTTTTTCAATCTGCTGGCGGAGCAAGATGAAAGAGGAATGATCGACGGAATCCCGGACAAGGCAATCGAGCCTGACCGAAAGCATATCGATTTCTTCGCCCATGGCGCGGGCGATCTGTGCGGGCGATGCGGCAAGCGTGTCGCGCATGTCGGCGAGAATTTCGACGACCGGCGCAAGCTCTTCTTCGCTTACCCCGTCGCGACGTGTCTCTTCGATTTTCGTCACCAATTCGCGCAAGGCCGGTTCGACGCCCTGAGCGCTGGCGCGCTGGGCAATGATGGCGATGGCGCGGGACAATTCTCCGATTTCGTGGCGCAGCGCGGTGATCTCGCTGCGCCCCGGCGCCTGTGCGGTTTCGTTCTCGCGCTCGTCTGCAATCACGGAGGCAAGGCCGCGCAGGCGGTGGCCGACGCGAACCAGCATGTCCTCATCGTTTTCTTGCGCGAGTCTGGCGGCAATGCTGCGCAGGCCGCTGTCTTGGTTGGCGCGATCGCGATGTTCGGCGCGATGGCGCGGCGGCGGCACGGTAAGGCCTGGCTTGATGTTTTGGGTCGCGGCCTTGGCGCGGGCAAGGCGCTCGGTTGCTTCCCTCAGCAGATCCGTTCCATTGGCGCGGCGGGTTTGTGTATCGGCGCGGCGGCGCCCGTGCTGGCCATCGCCTGATCGGGCCAGTGCGGCCAGCTGCGCTGCGACAGCCTCAATTCTTTCGTCATCGGTGAGGTCAAACGTCCTCAGGCCGGCTGCGGCAGCATAATCCTCCAAGCCGCGCTCCAGCCATTGGCCAAGCGTCAGCCCGGCCTGCCGGGCTGCCTCATGGGCAGCCTCCTGCAGGTCCGATCCGGTATCCGCCTGGTTCGATGGAGCCGCCTTGCTCATCCCGCCATCTCTGGGCATTGCCGCCCAATTCGTGAGGTCTACCAAGGCCTGAGCCGAGGGAATCACCTCCATGCCTTCCCGCCGAGCATGGCTCCCCGGCGGTAAACACAATGTTAACCATGCTGATTTTTAGCGCGGAGCAACACAAAGCGTAGGTTGTGCTCACGGAGCGTTACAATCTCTGATTGCAAATAGTCGCGACTCAGTTTTAATCTCAGGCGTTGCAATTTTGGTTTCACTTCCCGCAAAGGTTGTGCGGCCACATTTTTTCCGAAGGGGTTGCCAATGCTGATCGAGGATACCCGCCGATCTGCTCTTTCCATTGCCAGAAGTCGGGCTTTTGCCCCTGATCGTTCTGTATCCAGCAATGATTTCATGACGATCGGGGATGTTTCCCGGACCTATAGCCTGAGCCTCAGGGCCCTGCGTTTCTATGAGGAGCGCGGCTTGCTGCAGCCTCTGCGGCGCGGCGTGACCCGGCTCTACGATGCGCGCTGCCGCGCCCGTCTTGAGCTGATCCTGAAGGGAAAACAGCTGGGTTTCACCCTGACGGAAATCCGCCGCATGGTGGAATCTTCTGAGGATAATTCCACGGTCGATGAGCTGCCGCTCGCCCCCAATCAGGTTCTGGACCAGATCACGCTTCTGGAGCGCCAAAGGGCCGATCTGGATGTGGCGATTGCCGAGCTGCGGGAAACCCATGCCCGCCTGGCCTCTGTGCCGGCCCCGCAAGCCGCCGTCGCCTGATTCTCTGGACCAGACGACCGAAAGCCTGCCGCCCGCGCGGCAGGCTTTTTCATTTTGCAACCAGCACGTGCAACAGCCGCGCTTGAACAACCCGCCCGTTTAGTTTACATATAAACTAAATCTGAAGGAGAGCTGAAACCGGGAGAGGAACATGCCGAGCTACAGGGCGCCTGTGAGTGAAGTGCAATTCCTGCTGAACCATGTTTTCGGGTGGGATCGTTATTCCCATCTGCCCGGTTTTTCCGATGCGCCGCCCGATATGGTGGAAG
Source organism: Beijerinckiaceae bacterium (assembly GCA_947458675.1). GTDB lineage: Bacteria > Pseudomonadota > Alphaproteobacteria > Rhizobiales > Beijerinckiaceae > Terripilifer. The sequence goes on along the minus strand of CANHAW010000006.1, from coordinate 5,749 downwards.
CCATTCTGGCCGAAGGGGCAAAGCTCTGCGAGCAGGTGCTGCAGCCGATCAATCTTTCCGGCGACCGCGAGGGGTGCCGGCGCGGACCCGATGGTGCAGTCACCACGCCGAAAGGTTTTGCTGCGGCTTATCATGCTTATGCGCAGGGCGGCTGGGTGGGCCTGTCCAGCGATCCTGAATTTGGCGGACAGGGTCTTCCCTATACTTTGCAGGCAGCGATGAGCGAATTCGCCTCTTCGGCGAATATGGCTTTCTCCATGTATCCCGGCTTGTCGCAGGGTGCTCTTGCGGCATTGCTTCATCATGGAAGCGACGCGCAGAAAGCGCTTTATGCGCCCAAGCTCGCATCGGGCGAATGGTCGGGCACGATGAATCTCACCGAGCCCCATTGCGGCACGGACCTTGGTCTTCTGAAAACCCGCGCGGCGCGCAATGCCGATGGCAGTTTTGCGATCAGCGGGCAGAAAATCTTTATTTCTGCCGGCGACCACGATCTTGCGTCCAATATCGTTCATCTTGTTCTTGCGCGCATTGAGGGGGCGCCGGCCGGCACGAAAGGCATATCGCTTTTCATCGTGCCGAAATTCATTCCCGATGCGAGCGGCAATCCGGGCCTGCGCAATGCCGTCTCCTGCGGCTCGATCGAGCACAAGATGGGCATTCACGCCAATTCGACCTGTGTGATGAATTACGATGGCGCAACAGGCTGGCTGATCGGAGAAGAAAACCGCGGTCTTGCTGCCATGTTTGTGATGATGAACGAGGCGCGGCTCGGCGTTGCCATTCAGGGCCTGTCCCAATCCGAGGTCGCCTATCAGAATGCCGTTGCCTATGCGAAAGAGCGGCTGCAGGGACGCGCCTTGAGCGGAGCCAAGGCCGCCGAAAAGCCAGCCGATCCGATCATCGTTCATCCAGATGTGCGACGCATGCTGCTTGAAATGCGCGCCTTTAATGAAGCCGCGCGTGCTCTTGTGCTCTGGGTCGCTCTGAAAAGCGATCTTGTGCATCGCTCGGTCGATGCACAAGAGATTCAGAAAGCCGACGATATGCTCGGCCTGATGACACCGGTGCTGAAAGGCGTGCTGACTGATACGGGCTTTGCCAATACGGTCAAAGCGCAGCAGGTTTTTGGCGGCCACGGCTATGTCGGCGAATGGGGCATGGAGCAATTTGTCCGCGATGCGCGCATTGCCATGATCTATGAGGGTGCAAATGGCATTCAGGCACTCGATCTCGTCGGCCGCAAATTGCCGAAGGATGGCGGGCACGCCGTCATGGCCTTTTTTGGCGAGGTTGCTGCGGCGCTGAAGGAAAAAGAAAACAATGAGGCGCTCAAGCCTTTCACCTCAGGATTGAAGCGCGGGCTCGACGATCTGCAGAAAGCCACCATGTGGCTGATGCAAAATGCCATGGCCAAGCCCGACCATGCAGGCGCAGCCTCAAATGATTACATGCATCTCTTCGGCCTTGTCGCCATGGGTTATATGTGGCTGCTGATGGCCGATGCGGCGCTCGCGCGCCAGAATGAGGATGCGGCCATGAAGGGCAAGATTGTGGCCGGTAGGTTTTTCATGGAACGGATGATGCCGGAGACCTCGGCCCATCTTGCCCGTATCTCGACCGGAGCGGACACGATCATGTCCATGCCCGAAGACGCCTTTTAACGGGAGCGCATAATGGCCGATGCCTTTATCTACGATCATGTGCGCACACCGCGCGGGCGCGGCAAGCCGGATGGCTCGCTCCACGAAGTCTCTACGCTCGGCCTCGCAACGACAGCCCTCAAGGCGCTGCGCCTGCGCAATCATCTCGACACGGATATTGTCGATGATGTCGTGCTGGGCTGCGTCGATCCTGTCGGTGAGGCGGGCGGCGATATTGCGCGCGCAGCGGCGCTCACCGCGGGTTATGGCGACAAAGTCCCGGGCGTGCAGATCAATCGCTTTTGCGCCTCGGGACTCGATGCAGTGAATTTCGCTGCCGCGCAAATCATGTCAGGCCAGCATGATATGGCCATCGGTGGCGGCGTTGAAAGCATGAGCCGTGTCGGCATTGGCGCATCGGGCGGCGCTTGGCCTGTCGATCCCGCCATTGCCATTCCATCCTATTTCATGCCGCAAGGCATTTCTGCCGATCTCATCGCGACGAAATATGGTTTCTCGCGCCATGATGTCGATGCCTATGCAGTCGAAAGCCAGAAGCGCGCTGCCGCTGCATGGGAGGCTGGACGATTCAACAATGCGGTCATGCCGGTGAAAGATATCAACGGCCTCACCATTCTGGCGCGCGACGAGCACATGCGGCCGGGCACAGACATGCAATCTTTGGCCGCGCTCAAAGCCTCTTTCGTGACAATGGCGGAGCAGGGCGGTTTCAATGCGGTTGCCCTTCAGGCACATCCCGAAATCGAGCGGCTTGAACATGTGCATCACGCCGGCAATTCTTCAGGCATTGTCGATGGTGCAGCGGCGGTTCTCATCGGCAATGCGCAAGCAGGCAAGGCGGCGGGTCTCAAGCCGCGCGCACGGATTCGTGCCTTTGCCAATATTGGTTCTGAGCCTGCCATGATGTTGACCGGTCCCGTCGATGTGACGCGCAAGGTTTTGAAGCGCGCGGGCATGAATATGTCCGATATCGATCTCTTCGAGGTCAATGAGGCCTTTGCAGCCGTTGTGCTGCGCTATCTGCAGGCATTCGATCTCGATGCGGCGAAAGTGAATGTGAATGGCGGCGCGATTGCGCTCGGCCATCCGCTGGGCGCAACCGGCGCAATGCTGCTTGGCACGGCTGTCGACGAGCTTGAGCGCTCTGGCAAATCGACAGCGCTTGTCACGCTTTGCATCGGGGCCGGCATGGGCACGGCGACCATTATCGAACGCGTCTGATCGGGGAGGGGAATATGGAACTCGTGAACTTCCGCTTCGATCTCGATACTGATGGCATTGCAACCCTCACCTGGGACATGCCGGGCCGCTCGATGAATGTCATCACCGAACAGGTGATGGATGAGCTCGAGCGCATGCTCGAGCGCGTCGCCTCCGATGCGGCCATCAAGGGCTGTGTCATTATTTCGGGCAAGGATTCCTTTTCCGGCGGCGCCGATCTCGGCATGCTGGAAGCCTCCAGCCGTCGCTATGCGGAAATGGCGGCATTGCAGGGCGAAGACATCGCCATGCAGGCCTTTTTTGACGGCACGCGCCGCCTCACGCTGCTTTACCGGCGCCTTGAGACGAGCGGCAAGCCATGGGTTGCAGCGATTGACGGCACCTGCCTCGGCGGCGCTTTCGAACTCTCGCTTGCGTGCCATTATCGTATCGTCTCCGACAATGCGAAGACGCGCGTCGGCCTGCCTGAGATTAAGGTCGGTCTTTTCCCCGGCGCGGGCGGCACGCAGCGTGTCGCGCGGCTCATGCCGACAGGCGATGCTTTGCAGATGCTTTTCAAGGGCGAGCAATTGCGTGTGCAGGCTGCAAAGGCGATGAATCTCATCCATGAGATTGCGCCGAAGGATGAATTGCTGGCGCGTGCAAAAGCCTGGATTGCGGCCGGCAACAAGGGCATTGCGCCTTGGGACGATCCGAAATTCAAAGCGCCCTCAGGTCGTGTCTTCTCGCCGGCAGGCATGATGGTCTGGCCTGCGGCCAATGCCATTTATCGTCGCGAGACGATGGATAATTATCCAGCTGCCAAAGCCATTCTGCATGCCGTCTATGAGGGGCTGCAATTGCCGATGGATCTTGCGCTTCGCGTTGAGAGCCGCTGGTTTGCCCATATTCTGCGCTCCAAGGAAGCGCGCGCGATGATCCGCTCGCTCTTTGTCTCAATGGGCGAGCTCAACAAGGGTGCGCGTCGCCCACAAGCCGAGCCGGTGGCGAAGATCGGCAAGGTCGGCATTATCGGCGCGGGCTTTATGGGTGCGAGCATTGGCTATGTCGCTGCGCTCAACAATATCGACGTCGTGCTGATCGACCGCAATATGGAAGCGGCCGAAAAGGGCAAGGCCCATTCGCACAAGCTCATGAGTGGCCAGATCGCCAAGGGGCGCGCGAAGACGGCAGATCGCGATGCTTTGCTTGCCCGCATCCTGCCCGGCGACGATTATGCGCTTCTCGCCGATTGCGATCTGGTGATCGAGGCCGTGTTCGAAGATCGCAACGTCAAGGCGCAGACGATCCAGAAAGCCGAAGCTGCCATGAAACCCGGCGTCATTTTTGCCTCCAACACATCGACGCTGCCGATCACCTCGCTTGCCAAGAATTTCTCGCGACAGGAAGATTTTGTCGGCATTCATTTCTTCTCGCCGGTCGAGCGGATGATGCTGGTCGAGGTTATCAAGGGCCGCAATACGGGCGACCGCGCTTTGGCGACCGCGCTCGATTTTGTGCGCGCGATCAAGAAGACGCCCATTGTCGTGAACGATTCACGCGGCTTCTACGCCAATCGCTGCGTGCTGAATTATGTGCGCGAAGGCCATCTCATGTTTGCCGAAGGCGTGCCGCCCGCCATGATCGAGAATGTCGCGCGCATGGCCGGCATGCCCGTTGGCCCGCTCTCGCTCAACGATGAAGTTGCGCTCGATCTCGCCTGGAAAATCCTGCAAGCGACCAAGGCCGATCTCGGGGCGGATGCGGTGGATCCGGCGCAGGAGCAATTGCTCGATGCGCTCGTTAATCGCCACGGGCGCTTGGGCCGCAAGAATGGCAAAGGTTTTTACGATTATCCGGAGAAAGGCCAGAAGCGTCTCTGGGAGGGTCTCGCTGATCTTCAGCTGAACAAGGTCGATCCCGACAGTCTCGATATTGAAGAAATGAAACAGCGTTTCCTCGTTACGCAGGCGATTGAGGCCGCGCGCACTTTTGAGGAAGGTGTTGTCATCGATCCGCGCGAGGCCGATGTCGGCTCCATTCTCGGCTTCGGCTTCGCACCTTTTACGGGCGGAACTTTGAGCTATATCGATGGCATGGGCGCTGCTGAATTTGTGCTTCTGTGCGAGCGATTGACCAGAAAATTCGGCCCCCGTTTCACGCCCGGCGAAGAGCTGATCGGCATGGCCAAAGCGGGCGAGACTTTCTACGGCCGCTTCATGCAGAAAAAGGATGCGGCCTGATCATTCGGCCGCACCGCGCATCATCCGCCACTGGCTCAGCAAAGAGCGCAGAATCGCAGGTTTCAGCGGTTTGTTGAGCACGTGTATGTCGAGCATGCTCGCGCGGGCGCGCACTTCAGGCGTGCGGTCTGCAGTCAAGAGAATGGCCGGAATTTCCACGCCGAGGCTTTCCCGCAGCTTTGTTACCAGTGTCAGCCCATCGGTGGCATCAAGGTGATAATCGGCAATCACAACATCGGGCGCGCTGTCGATTGCGCCCAGTGCCGCTTTGGCTTCAGCCTCATCGGCTGCGGTGAGAATCTGGCAGCCCCAGCCACCTAACAATGCACGCATCCCTTCCAGAATGCGCGGCTCATTATCGATGGCGAGCACAACAAGGCCGGCAAGCGGCGTGTGCGGCGAGGGCATGGTGTCAGGCGTTTCAGCGGCAACGGGCAGAGCTTCGACAATCGGCAATTCGACGCCAAAGACCGAACCGCGTCCAGGTTGCGAGCGCAAGGCAATGCGATGTCCCAGCACTTTGCCGAGGCGTTCAACAATCGAAAGGCCAAGCCCGAGGCCTGGCGCGCTCTTTGCGGCATCGGCAAGACGTTCGAATTCGCGGAAGACAATTTTCTGTTTCTCTTCCGGAATGCCAAGGCC
>CANHAW010000005.1 GCA_947458675.1 Beijerinckiaceae bacterium | reverse complement strand
GCACCCGAAATTGTAATATCAAATACTGGTGTTCAAGGTATGAAGGGTGAAAAGGGTGATACGGGCGAAATGGGTGCTGATGTTATTGTATCAGAAACTCCACCCGATATTGCTTTACAGGCAAAACTTTGGTTTAATTCAAATGAAGGAACTTTATACATTCAATATGATAATGGTGACGGGATAATTTGGATACCATCAAATGATTTAGTGGGGGCTGATGGAACAAATGGTACTGCTGGCACAAGCGGAAGTAGTGGTACAAGCGGGTCTAGCGGTACAAGTGGCTCATCGGGCACTAGAGGAACTTCGGGTTCTTCTGGCACAACTGGAAGTGCTGGTTCATCGGGAACAACCGGAAGTAGTGGCACAAGCGGTAGTAGCGGTATGAGTGGTTCATCAGGAACTTCTGCAATAAATGGTAGTAGCGGTACAAGTGGCTCATCAGCAACTTCTGGCACAAGTGGTAGTAGTGGCACAAGTGGTTCATCGGGAACTTCTGGCACAAGCGGTAGTAGTGGAACTTCGGGTTCATCTGGAAGTGATGGTACAAGCGGATTGACTGGAGCTCAAGGTTCGGCTGGTTCTTCTGGTTCAAGTGGGTCATCGGGGATAGATGGTACTTTTGGAATTGACGGTACGATGATCGAATGGGTCGGCCTGTCTGGCGGCGGCAAAGTCACGTCGATCAAGCCGAAAGGAAAAATCTTCGTCACGGAATTTGGCGAACATCGTGCCGATGTCGGCAATGTCATTCCCCCGCAGCGCGCCGGACATATTGCCCTCTCCTCCGGCATTGCCGATCAGACCGGCTGGTGTCCCATCGATCCCGTCACATTTGAATCAAAGCTGCAGCCCGGCGTGCATGTGATCGGCGATGCCTGTATCGGCGGCGGCATGCCGAAATCGGCTTTCTCGGCCAATGCACAGGCCAAGGCCTGCGCGCAGGCGGTTTCCCTGATGCTGCGCGGGCGCGAGGTGAGCAGCCCCAAATTGATCAACACCTGCTATTCGCTGATCACGCCCGATTATGCGATCTCGGTTGCCGGCGTTTATGCACCCAATCGCGGATTGCTGGCCGACATCCAAGGCGCAGGCGGCGTCAGCCCGGCCAATGCGCCAGCCTCGGTGCGCGCGGCGGAGGCGAGCTACGCCGAGGGCTGGTACAAGACGATCACGCATGAAGTGTTCGGCTGACATGTTGCGCGGAATTGCCCTGGCTCTTTCGCTTATCTTCGCCGACGCAGCCCATGCGCAGGATCTGCGCCCCTACAAAATCGAGAATGGCGCCATAAATCTTTCTCTGACGGGCAAGCCCGGCGATCCGGCGCGGGGGCGGCAAATTGTTCTGGAGCGGCAAAAGGGCATATGCCTGCTCTGCCATTCGGGACCATTTCCTGAAGAGCGCTTTCAGGGCGATCTTGCCCCGAGCCTTGCCGGCGTCGGCTCGCGGATGAATGCAGGCGAAATCAGGCTGCGCATGGTGGATGGCACGAAAGTGAACCCTGATACGATCATGCCGCCCTATTATCGGATCGAGGGATTGAACAGAGTGGCGCCGAACTTTCGCGGCAAGCCGCTTCTCAATGCCGATGAAATTGAAGATGTCATCGCCTTTCTTCTCACGCTGCGTGAGGATGGCGCGACGGGGCAAAGCAAATGAAGACTTCACAATCCGCCATACTGACAAGACGTGCAGCGCTTGCAGCCGGCGCCGGCCTTGGTGCCTTCGCACTCATGCCGACCGCGCGCGCGACGCCTGAGACAATGGCGGCTGCAGTCAAGACATTCACCGGCGGCAAGCCGATTGCAGATGGGCGCGTCAAGCTTGAGATCAGCCTGCTGGTCGAGAATGGAAATTCCGTGCCGCTGAGCGTCACTGTGGATAGCCCGATGACGCGGCAGGATCACGTCAAGCGCATCGGCATTTTCAACGAGAAAAATCCGCTGCCGGAAGTTTTGACCTTCCATCTCACACCGCGCAGCGGGCGCGCGCAGGTTGCCTCGCGCATGCGCCTCAACGATACGCAATTCATCACCGCCATTGCCGAAATGTCGGATGGATCATTCTGGTCCGGCAAGGCCGAGGTGATCGTCACAATGCCTGCCTGCGTGGAGGAATGAACATGACTCGCGCACTCATCAATATTCCGCAAAAGGCCAAACGCGGCGAAGTGATCGAGATCAAGACCATGCTCTCGCATCCGATGGAGACGGGCTTTCGCCCCTCATCCGATGGCAGACTCGTGCCGCGCGACATTATCGAGAAATTCGTCTGCACCTATAATGGCGAGGTGGTTTTCTCCGCCGATCTCTATCCGGCAGTCTCGGCAAATCCCTTTCTCTCGTTCAACATGGTCGCCGAGCAAAGCGGCACAATCGTCTTTGCCTGGACGGATAATCACGGCAAGACGCAAGTGCAGACGGCTGCCATTCAGGTTGAGTAAGATGGGCTGGCTCGCCCTCGCGCTGTCGCTTCTGTCTGTCTGGCCTGCACAGGCGCAGACGCCGCAGGATCCCAGAAAATCAGGCTTTGCCTATATGGGCCGCGACACGCAGGCCATGCAGCAGGACGATCTCGCCAATCCGGCCATGCTCACCGTGCTGGAAGGCGAAGCCTTGTGGACGACGCCAACCGGCAAGGCCGGAAAATCCTGCGCCTCCTGTCACGGCGAGGCGCGCGAGAGCATGAAAGGCGTTGCCGCACGCTATCCCTCCCTGGATGAGGCCAGCGGAAAACCCATCGATCTCTCCGGGCGCATTGCCCAATGCCGCGAAACGCGGATGGAGGCTGCACCCTTGGTGCGCGAAGGGCGCGACATGCTGGCTTTGTCTGCCTTTGTCGGCCTGCAATCGCGCGGCATGCCGGTGGCCCCACCGCAGGATGAACGGCTCAGGCCTTTCCGCGAGGAGGGCGCGCGGCTCTACACGGCCCGCATGGGCCAGCTCAATTTCACCTGCGCGCAATGTCATGATGCCAATGCCGGCCAGAAACTCGGCGCAGCGCCCATTCCCCAAGCCCATCCCAATGCCTATCCGATCTACCGGCTGGAATGGCAGTCCACCGGATCGCTGCAACGCCGCTTGCGCAATTGCATGGTCGGAACCCGCGCCGAGCCCTTTTCCTATGGCTCGGCTGAATTCATCGCGCTCGAACTCTTCCTGATGGAGCGCGCCAAGGGAATGACCATCGAGACGCCCGGCGTCCGCCCCTGATTCTTCGGCGGCTTCGGGTTTTTTGCCGCATCGGTGATTAGACTTTTGTCGAGTGTTGTGGCAATTCTCCCCGCCAAGAGGCAGAGGGCCAAAAGGGTCTTGAGAGCCCGCCCTCACTTCACCGGAAACGCAGGTTGGACATGAAAATGCTCAAGGTCACCGCAGCAGCCGCAGGGCTTGCTCTCCTTGCTTCCCAAGCCATGGCCCAAAGCTCTGTCGAGAGCTTCTACAAGGGCAAGCAGATGGACTTGGTGATCGGCTATTCGGCCGGTGGCGGCTATGACACTTATGCCCGCCTTGTCGCCCGCTATCTCGGCCAATTCGTGCCCGGCCAGCCCAATATTGTCGCCCGCAACATGCCCGGCGGCGGCTCGCGCGTGGCGGCTGGTTTCGTCTTCAAAGTGGCTCCCAAGGATGGCACGGTGCTCGCCACCGCCGACCAATCGCTCTCGCTGGCGCAGGCCATTGGCGACAAGGGCATCCAGTTCGACACGACGAAATTCATCTATATCGGCAATCCCAGCGCCGAGAACAACACGACCGTCACCTGGCATACGACAGGCATCAAGACGATCGAAGATGCGACCCGTCAGGAAGTGCCGATGGGCGCGACGGGTGGCTCCACCTCCTCGCAATATCCGCGCGCGATGAATGCGCTGCTGGGCACGAAATTCAAAATCATCCTCGGCTATCCGGGCGGTAATGACATCAACCTCGCCATGGAAAAGGGCGAGGTCGCCGGCCGCGGCTCGAACAGCTGGGCGTCGTGGAAATCGACCCGTCCGGACTGGGTGCGCGACAAGAAGATCAATATTCTCGTCCAGATCGGCCTGACCAAAGCCCCCGACCTTCAGGATGTGCCCTTGCTGCTCGATCTGGCCAAGAATGATTCCGACCGGGCGGTCTTGCGCATGCTCTCGGCCCCGGCCACAATCGGGCGTCCGATTTTCACGACGCCGGGCGTGCCGGAGGATCGCGTCAGGGCGCTGCGCGCCGCCTTCGAAAAAATGATCGTCGATCCCGGCTTTGTCGATGAAGCAAAAAAGACCAATCTTGAGATCGATCCGGTCTCTGGCGAGGAGCTGCAGAAAATCGTCAATGAAATCGTCAATACGCCCAAGGAGACAGCCGAACGACTGGCTGCCATCATCGGCGAACTTCAATAATCAGAAAAAAGAGGAGACCGCACCATGCCCCATGATGTAGCCGGCAAAGACGGCGTCCAGCACTGGCACGAGCCGTCAGGCACGCGCAAGGCGGGTTTTGGCGAGTTCAAGAAACAGCCGACCCCCTATGACGCCTGGATGGAAGCTGAAGGCATTCCGGTCTTCCGCGGCATCGGCATCAGCAAGGTGCAGAACCTGCCGCTGTTCGACTGGAAGCGTCGCGGCGGCAAGGGCCATTTCATCCAGCTCTACGGCACGGAAACGAAATGGGGCTGCTATGTGGTGGAAGTGCCGCCGGGCGGCGCGCTGAACCCCGAGAAGCACATGTACGAGGAAATCTTCCTCGTCGTGGAAGGCCGCGGCTCAACGGAAGTCTGGCAGGAAGGCGACAAGAAGAAGCTCACTTTCGAATGGCAGAAGGGCTCGATGTTCTCGATCCCGATGAATGCCTGGTATCGCCACGTCAATGCGACCTCGGGCGGAGCCCTCCTGCTCGCCGGCAATACGGCGCCGAACGTGCTCAACCAGCTCAACAATGTCGATGCCGTCTTCAACAATCCCTTCATCTTCCGCGATCGTTTCTCGGGCGATGAAGACTTCTTCAAGCCGAAGGATGAAATCTCGCCCGATCCGGTGCGCGGCCTCGCGCAGCGCAAGACGAACTTCATCCCCGATGTCATCAATTGCGAATTGCCGCTCGATAACCGCCGCTCGGTCGGCTATCGCCGCGTCGAACCCGCAATGACCAACAACCAGTTCTATTTCTGGATTGGTCAGCACGAGAATGGCCGCTATTCCAAGGGCCAGGCGCATACATCGGCCGCGGTGCTCGTCTGCCTGAAGGGCAAGGGCTACACCTATTCCTGGCCGGAGCGTTGCGGGGAACGTCCGTGGGAAAACGGCATGGCCGATCAGGTCAACCGTCTCGATTACGAGCCCGTCGGTCTCGTGACGGCGGCACCGGGCGGTGCACGCTGGTATCACCAGCACTTCTCCGTCTCGAAGGAAGATTTCCGTTTGACGGCATGGTTTGGCCCGCACAATCCGGGACGCGATCCCGGTGCACCCGGCCAGAAGCACACCGATTATACAGCGATCGACGTCAACCAGGGCGGCACGGCCATTCCCTATTGGATGGAAGATCCGTATATCCGCAACGAATATGAGGCAACGCTGAAGGAAAACGGCGTGGAATGCCGCATGGATCCGAGCTGGTACGAAAAGACCGCGGATGCCGACACCAAAAAGACCGTTGTGTAAGGAATGCGAAAAGGCCCCGGAAACGGGGCCTTTTTTCTTGAGTCTCATCGTACACGCCCTTCTCCCAGAGGGAGAAGGTGGCATGCGAAGCATGACGGATGAGGGGTTACGCCCGCACCGGTAAGATGCAAACCCCTCACCCGGCCGCTGCGCGGCCACCCTCTCCCTATGGGAGAGGGTTTGCTACACCATCGCACCATTGCGAAATGCGCTCAGCTTTCCCAACGGCAATTCGCGCCAGACTTCATCGCGCGTCAGCGGATTGCTCGCGATCACCGCGACGCGGTCATGCGGGCCTGTCTCTTTCGAAAAATCCATACGCAGATCTTCATCGATCAGCGTCGCCACGCCGAACGGCGCTTCGCGCACGATGTAGAAGAGCTTCTTCGTGCAAAAGGCATAGAGCGTGCGCCCGTCGCTCATCAGCACATTGAGCACGCCACGTCCGGCGAGCTCATTGCACAATTCATGCAACGCCCTGTCGAGTGCAGAGGGCGTGGGCAAAGTGTCGAAACGTGCCCGCAACCGATCCGCGATCCAGCAAAAGGCATGTTCGCTGTCGGTCGTGCCGATGGGCCGATAAAGACCGAGCGGCAATTTCTTGACGCCCTTGAGCTGGCCATTATGCGCGAAGGTGATCGCCCGGCCCCAGATCTCGCGCGTGAAAGGATGCGTGTTCTCAAGCCCGACACGCCCGCGATTGGCGCGACGCACATGGGCAATGACAATTTCACTCTTCAACGGATAGTCGCGCAGCAGGCGTGCGATCTCAGATTGCGCGGAGGGCTGGGGATCATGAAACATGCGGGCGCCGCGCCCTTCATAAAAGGCAATGCCCCAGCCATCGCGATGTGGGCCCGTTGCGCCGCCACGCCGGGCAAGGGCTGCAAAACTGAAGCGAATATCCGTTGGGACATTCGCATTCATGCCCAGCAATTCACACATGCCCCGCCGCCCCTTGACTGCCCGCTTGCACCAGAAGAACGCAAGCAGGCGAGCAAGTCAAAAGGCAAGACTTATTCCGTCGGGCGCGGTTTCTTGAATTTTTTCGGCTTGCCCTTGTCCACATTCGGCCCGTCGAACTTCTTGCCCGCAAATTTGGGCTTGTCGAATTTCGGCTTCTCAAACTTGGGCTTTTCGAACTTGGGCGCGTCGAATTTGGGCTTCTCAAACTTCGGCGCGTCGAATTTGGATTTCTCAAATTTGGGCTTCTCAAATTTGGATTTGCCAAATTTGGCGCCCTCGCCTTTCGGCCCGTCGAATTTGTCTCGGGGCTTGTCGGCAAAAGTTTTGCGGAATGCCGGCTTGTCCCTGGCGGGCGCACCATCGATCCGCGTGAAATTGGGATCCCGCTGGCCGTTTTTTGCCGGCTTGCCGGGGCGCTGCATCGCCTCGGCAAAGGCTTGCGCATGTTCGGCCGCGACTTCGAATTTGGTTTCGCGATCGAAAATCCGGATCGAGCCAATGGCTTCGCGCGACACACCACCGCGCTTGCAGATCATCGGCAAAAGCCATTTCGGATCGGCATTGTCGCGTCGACCAATATCGAGATGGAACCACACGCCTTCGCCGCGATGACGCATGGGCGCACTGGGCCCGGCCCCGCCCGGCTCGCGCGGTCCGCGCTCGGGACGCGGCGGGCGCATGTCGCGACCAAAACCGGGATCGGAGACATCTTCGGGTGAGGGTAGGCGCGAGCGGTAGAGCCGCACGAGCGCAGACGCAATATCCTCCGGCGCGCGCTCGGCCAAAAGCGCCTGCGCCAGAGCGAGATCTTCCTCGCTCGTCTCCTCGGTGAAAATCTCGTCCTTGATGAGCCGTTCCTGATCGAGCTTGCGCACATCTTCAGCAGACGGCGGGCCGCTCCATTCCGGTTGCAAACCGGCATCGACGAGCAGCCGCTCGGCTTTGCGGCGGCGCGACACCGGCACCAGAAGAACCGCAATGCCCTTGCGCCCGGCGCGGCCCGTGCGCCCCGAACGATGCTTCAGAATTTCAGCATCATTGGGCAGCTCGGCATGGATGACGAGATTGAGATTGGGCAGATCGATGCCGCGCGCAGCCACATCGGTAGCCACGCAAATGCGCGAACGCCCGTCACGCAAAGCCTGCAGCGCATGATTGCGCTCGCTCTGGCTGAGCTCACCCGAAAGAGCAACAGCGGCAAAGCCGCGCTCCAGCAATGCCGAATGCATATGCCGCACAGCTTCGCGCGTATTGCAGAAAACAATCGCACCCGGCGATTCATAGAAGCGCAACAGATTGACCGTCGCATGTGTGATTTCATGCGGCATGACGCGCAAGGCGCGATAATCAATATCGGCATGGCCCTGCTCGCCACCGCCGACCTCAATGCGCATCGCATCTTTCTGATAATCGCGCGCCAGCGTAACAATGCCCTTGGGCAAAGTGGCCGAGAACAGCAAAGTGCGCCGGTCCTCCGGCATGGCTTTCAGAATTTCCTCGAGATCCTCGCGAAATCCGAGATCGAGCATTTCATCCGCTTCATCGAGAATGACGGCACGAATGGCGGAGAGATCGAGACCCTTGCGCTCGATATGGTCGCGCAGGCGTCCCGGCGTGCCGACAACAATCTGCGCGCCCTGCTGCAGCATCTGGCGCTCGCGGCGCGGATCCATGCCGCCGACGCAGGCCACGACACGCGCCTTTGCACCGGCATAGAGCCAGGACAATTCGCGATGCACCTGCAAAGCCAATTCGCGCGTCGGCGCGACAACCAGCGCCAGAGGCGCGCCCGCCATACCGAAAAATTCGGCCTCGCCCAGCAAGGTCGGCGCAATGGCGATGCCATAAGCGACGGTCTTGCCGGAGCCTGTCTGCGCCGAAACAAGCAGATCGCGGTCATGGGTTTGTGGATCGATAACGGCGAGCTGGACCGGCGTTGGCTCGGAATAATCACGCGCGGCAAGGGCCTTCGCGAGGCTCGGGATCATGTCGGGAAAGGGCAAGGAAAACCTTCAGGCAAAAGCGGCCGCTGGCCGTAGCGGCCCGATGGCCGCGATGGGCCTTTCTATCCAGTCCTGCGGCCAAAAGCCACCCCGACGCCTCAAGCACCGCCAATCGGCCGTTTGCGCCCCTGCGCGCGCCTTTGTCCCACCCATCGCAAGGGCACGACCATCAGCACGAGAATCAAAACCCATTGTGCCGGCCGCCAAGCAAGATCTGGATCGAGATTGGCAGCAAGAACGCGCAAAGCATCGACGCCGGTCTTGCCCGCATACCACCCCGCCTCAACAAAAGCGGTTGCCAATGACGCGCCAAGCGCCAGCAGCACCAGAGCCAGCGGACCCGTCCAGCCCGTCCTTGCCAGACGCCGCCAGACCATGAGCGCAATGAACAATCCGCTCATGATGACCCATTCGGTGACATCGACCTTGGCCTGCAGAAAAGCATGGATGAGCGACAGGACCGTCAAAACATAAATGATGCGATGCAGCCTGTTCCATCGCTCAGCACCCAGGCGGCGCACCCAGCCATCGGTCGATGTCAGCCCCAAAATGCCAAGGCCGAGCAAAGCGACAAAGCCGATGGTGAGATAGAAGCGCAGAACAATCTCGCTGGCCACGCGCCACAGATCCAACTTCTGATCGTAAATATACAGACTGAAATGAATGAGCAGATAGGCCAAAGCGCCGACACCGACCATGCGCCTGACATCGATCACCCGCGGCCAATGCAGGATCGCGCGCAAGGGCGTGATGAGCAGCGACAAGAGCAGGATGCGTGTGCTCCAGGTGCCCGTCGCATGCAATGCTTCCGTCACCGGCTTGGGCGCGAGATTGCCCTGCCACCAGTCAAACGCAATCCATAGGCCCGGCACGAAGAGCGCCAGAAAAACGGCGAGCTTCAGCGGCACAACATGGCCTTTGCGGTCGGTCCAGGGCAGCACGTTCAACCTCCGAAAATGCCGAAAGCTTTATGGCATAAAGGCGCATTGCTGCACCACCCGCCCGGACACGGCGTTGGAGAGGAATTCGCACCCGTGCTATGATTCTTCATGGCCACGATTGAATTGGCATTCCAGCCGTCTCCACTTGAGGGCGCCCCCCCGCCGCTTGCCGCCAATGCCATCCATGTCTGGCGATTGCAGCTGCATGACATGCCCGAGACGCTTTTGCTCGCCCGCGAGGAAGAAGAACGCGCCGCGCGCATGCGCCACGAACCCTCACGCCGCGTCTTTCTCCATACGCGCACCATGCTGCGGCGGATCCTGGCGCTCTATACAGGCCACCCCCCCGAGGCGCTGCCTCTTGTGATCAGCGAGCAGGGCAAGCCATCGCTGAACTATGAAAATGCACCCTGCTTTAACCTCTCCCATTCCGGCCAAATGGGCCTGATCGCGATCACACGCGCAGCACCGGTCGGCATCGATCTCGAAATGCGCCGCGAGGTGACGCGCCCCGACCGGATTGCCAAAACCTATTTCACCCCAAGCGAACGGGCTGCCCTTGCCAGCCTGCCGGAAAGCCAGCAACTCGACGCTTTCCATGCCTGCTGGACGCGGAAGGAAGCCTATGTGAAGGCCACAGGCACCGGCATTGCCAATCAATTGGCGAGCTTCGATGTCACCCTGTTGCCCGACCAGCCGGCGCAGATCTGCGCCATCGACGGCCATGCGCAAAAGGCGCAAGCCACAACGCTCCATGCCTTCCGCCCCACCCATGATGCATGGGCTGCCGTCTGCACGCTATGCGCCGACATGGAGCTTCTGGGTTTTGAACCGGCCACGGAATAGACAGCTGGCATCTCCCGAAGCGAAAGGCTAAAAGGCCTCAAAAGCAAAGGGAGAAACAAGACATGGCGGGGCGCGAAAAATTCGAGGATCATTGCTGGAAAGATGTCGTCCCGGCTGAGGATCTGAAACTCTACGAGACCTATGTCCGCGAGACTTTCATCGGACCCAATCCTGCCGTTCTTGCCATCGATCTTTATAATGTTGTCTATCGCGGCGGCCCGCATTCGCCTTACGAATTGGAAGAAAAATATCCCAATTCCTGCGGCATCTATGCGCATAAGGCTATCGAGCCGACGCAGGCCGTTCTGGCGGCCGCGCGCAAGGCCGGAATCCCGATCATCTTCTGCACCAAGGATATTGCGCCCAACAATCGGCCGCTCGACGCCATATCCACGAAGCGCCGGCAATTCACGCCCGGCGCCGACGATTACGATATTTACCACGCCTTTGAAGTGCGCAAGGAAGACATTGTCATCCGCAAGCAACGCGCCAGCATTTTTGAGGGAACGCCGCTGCGCTCGCATCTCGCGCTGATGGGCATTCGCACACTCGTCGTGATGGGCGAGGCAACATCCGGCTGCGTACGCGCCAGCGTCGTCGAGGGCTTCTCGTCGGGCTATCACGTCAATGTCGTGGAAGAATGCGTGTTCGACCGTGCGCCGCTCACCCACAAGGTCAATCTCTTCGACATGCATCACAAATATGCCGATGTCATGCATGCGGAGGAAGTGGTCGAACATTTCGGCAAGCTCGCTGCTGCGCGCTGACGCGAAGGCCGATCAAGCCTTGCCGAATGTCTCGTCGAAGCCGTAACCCGCTCCGCGCACTGTGCGGATCGGGTCGGTCTCGCGCCCGCGCGACAAGGCCTTGCGCAAACGCCCCACATGCACATCCACCGTGCGCTCATCGATTTCGGCTGACATGCCCCAAACCGAATCGAGCAATTGCGCACGGGTGAAAATGCGACCCGGCTTTTCGATCAAATATTCCAGCAGGCGAAATTCGGTCGGCCCGAGATGGATATCGCGCCCAGAGCGGCGCACGCGCCGCGTCTCGCGATCCAGCTCAATATCACCGGCATTCAGGCGACCGGCTATCCGCTCGGGCGCCGCGCGACGCAAAAGTGCACGCACGCGCGCCATCAGCTCGGGGACCGAAAACGGCTTGACGACATAATCGTCCGCACCGACCGAGAGGCCGCGAATGCGTTCGCCCTCTTCGCCGCGCGCCGTCAGCATGATGACCGGTAATTGCCGCGTCGCATCGCGCGCGCGCAGGCGGCGGCAGATTTCAATTCCCGAAACGCCGGGAAGCATCCAGTCGAGGATGACAAGATCGGGCATGTTTTCTGCAAGCCTGACCTCGGCTTCATCGCCGCGATCGCACCGCTCGACGAGATAACCCTCAGCCTCAAGATTATAGGCAAGAAGAAGCGCCAGCGCCGATTCATCCTCAACGATCAAAACGCGCGGCGCGTTTGTCTTGCCCGACACCTGCATCACGTCAGGCCTTGCCGGCCAGATTTGTCATGCCAAGCGAACCCTTTGGACGCTCGACGGGGAGATTGGTTCCCGAGACAAGATAATGCACGGTCTCGGCAACATTCGTCGTGTGATCGCCCGCGCGTTCGATATTCTTCGAACAGAACAGAAGATGCGTGCAGAAAGTAATGTTGCGCGGATCTTCCATCATGAAGGTCAGAAGATCGCGGAAAACGGAATCTTCCAGCGCATCCAGCTGCGCATCGCGCATCCAGACATCCTTGGCTTTTTCCAGATCGCGCCCTGCATAGGCATCAAGCACGTTCTTGAGCTGCAACAAAGCCAGATCGCCCATGTTTTTCAGGCCGACGGCCGCGCGCGGAATGCGCATTTCCGGACCGATCTTCAATGTGCGCTTGGCAATGTTTTTAGCCAGATCGCCGACCCGCTCCAGATCAGCCGAGATGCGAATGGCGGCCACAATCTCACGAAGATCGACAGCCATGGGCTGACGACGCGCAATCGTCAGAATGGCAAGTTCCTCGACCTGACGCTGCAAGGCATCAAGGCGCGTATCGGTTTCGACAACCGTCCGCGCAATATCCATATCGGCGGAGATCAGCGCATCCATGGCGTCGGAAAACATTTTTTCTGCAATGCCGCCCATTTCTGCAATGTAGCGGCCAAGCGTGCCGAGCTCCTGGTCGAATCGCGCGACTGTATGGTCCGTCATCTCTTCCTGCTCCCTCAGCCGAAACGGCCGGTGATATAATCTTGCGTCTGGCGCTTTTCAGGCGTCGTGAAAATACGCGTCGTCTCGCCGAATTCGACAAGCTCGCCGAGATACATAAAGGCTGTATATTCGGACACGCGCGCTGCCTGCTGCATGTTGTGCGTGACAATGGCAATCGTATATTTCGCCTTCAGCTCGTCGATCAGCTCTTCGATCTTGGCCGTTGAAATCGGATCGAGCGCCGAACAGGGCTCATCGAACAAAATGACTTCCGGCTGAATGGCGACCGTGCGGGCGATGCACAGGCGCTGCTGCTGCCCACCCGAGAGCGAAAGCCCGCTGGCATTCAGCTTGTCTTTCACTTCGTTCCAGAGAGCCGCACCGCGCAAGGCATGTTCCACACGCCCGTCGAGTTCGCTCTTGGACAGATTTTCATAGAGCTTGATCCCGAAAGCGATGTTTTCATAAATCGTCATCGGGAATGGCGTCGGCTTCTGGAACACCATGCCGACACGCGCGCGCAGCAAATTCAGATCGAGCTTGGGATCGAGAATATTCTCGCCCTCAAGCAAGACCTGTCCCTCGGCGCGCTGTCCGGGATAGAGATCATACATGCGATTGAAAATCCGCAGCAGCGTCGATTTTCCGCAGCCGGAGGGTCCGATAAAGGCCGTAACACTATGCCTCTCGAGATCGAGGCTGATGTTCTTCAGCGCCTTGGCCTCTCCATAGAAAAAATCGAGATCCCGAACTTCGAGCGTCACATGTCGGTCGCGCGAAGGAGCGGCACGGTCGCCGTTGACGGCGGTCATGACTTGCAGGTCGGTCACTTCTTCTTCCTTTCGGCATCGAGCATGCGAGCAACAATATTGAGTGCAAGCACAGCGAGCGTGATGATGAGCGCGCCCGTCCAGGCAAGCTGGCGCCAATATTCATAGGGCGATTGAACGAAATTATTGATGGTCACCGGCAGGTTCGCCATCGACTTCATCAAATCGGCATTCCAGAACTGGTTCGACAGGGCCGTGAAGAGGAGCGGCGCTGTTTCGCCCGCAACACGCGCTGTCGCCAGCAGAATGCCGGTGACAATGCCCGTGCGCGCTGCCTTGTAAGCAATGGAGCGAATGACATGGGAGCGCGGCAGGCCGAGCGCAGAGGCTGCCTCGCGCAATTGGTTTGGCACCAGGAGCAGCATGTCCTCAGTTGTGCGAACCACCACCGGAATGACGATCACGGCGAGAGCAAGCGATCCGGCAAGGCCCGAAAATCCACCCATCGGCACAACCACTGCGCCATAGATGAAGAGGCCGATCACAATGGAGGGCGCAGACAGAAGGATGTCGTTGATGAAGCGCACATAATTGCTGAGCTTCTCATGCCGTCCATATTCAGCGAGATAGGTTCCGGCAAACAGGCCAATCGGTGCGCCAATCCCGACACCGATCACAGTCATAATTAGGGAGCCGAAAATGGCATTGGCCAGACCGCCGGTTTTGGAACCGGGCGGCGGCGTCATTTCAGTGAAGACAGAAAAATTGAGGCCAGCCAGCCCGTTCCAGAACAGAGTGAACAGAATGAGGCCGAGCCACATGAGACCGAAAGCTGCCGCAAAAAGGCAGAGAAATCTCACAATCTTGTCGTTGCGCGCGCGGGAGGTGTAGATCGGATTCATCGGATCATTTCCCCGCTTGAGCTTCGAGCCGCGACAGCATCAGCCGCGCAGCTGCCAGAACGATGAATGTCAGCACGAAGAGAAGCAGGCCAAGCAAAATGAGTGCCGACATATGCAGGCCATCTGCTTCGGCAAATTCACTCGCAATCGCTGCTGAAATTGTTGTGCCGGGGGCAAAGATCGATCCGCTGATCTGGAACGAATTGCCGATGATGAAAGTCACGGCCATTGTCTCGCCGAGCGCACGACCGAGCGCCAGCATAATGCCGCCGATCACGCCGGCGCGCGTAAAGGGGATAACGACGTTCCGAACAACTTCCCAGGTCGTGCAACCAAGACCATAGGCCGATTCTTTCAGCATGGGCGGCACGGTCTGGAACACATCGCGCGAAATGGCCGTGATGAACGGCAGGATCATGATGGCAAGAACAAGCGATGCGTTGAACAAGGACAGATAGGAGGGCGGACCGGCAAAAATCGTTCCCAGCACCGGCACGCCTTCGAATGTTCTGATGACCATGGGCATGAAACGATCGGTCATGAAAGGCGCAAGGACGAAAAATCCCCACATGCCGTAAATGATCGAAGGAATGCCGGCGAGCAATTCAATCGCCGTGCCGATGGGGCGTCGCAGCCGGATCGGGCAAAATTCGGTGAGGAAGATCGCAATGCCGAGGCCGACCGGAACGGCAATCAGCATGGCGATGAAGGATGTCACCAGCGTGCCGTAGATCGGGCCGAGCGCACCCAGGATCGGTGTCGGCTCAAGCTGGGGCGCCCAGCGGCGCGTGACGAGAAAGTCGAAGCCATATGTCTTGATCGCCGGCCAGGCGCCGATGACAAGCGAGACAATGATCCCGCCCAGAATGAACAGGACGATGAGCGCAGAGACGCGCGTCAGCCAGTAAAAGGTTGAATCGCCCAATTTGAATGCGGCAAGGGCGCGGGCGCGATCAAAAGGCTTGGAGGCCTCGCTTGCTCCCTGCGTCGTGATATCGGTCACTTGCTCCCCCTCGCGCTTCTGGGTCGTGCGTCTACAGAAGAATAAAAAGTCGGCAGGCGCGGGGTCACCGCGCCTGCCTTTCTACCTTACTTGGTCACGATGCTTTTCGCCCAAGTGTCTTTGATGAGTTTCACAACATTATCGGGCATGGGGATGTAATCGAGGTCTTCCGCCATTTTGTCGCCCTTCTCGAAGGCCCATTCGAAGAATTTCAGGGCTTCAGCCGAGGCTGCCTTATTGGCTGGCTGCTTATGCATGAGGATGAAGGTCGCTGCCGTGATCGGCCAAGATGCATCGCCAGGCTGGTTGGTCAGGATCTGGTAGAAACCATCCTCGGCCTTCCAATCCGCATTGGAGGCGGCCGCCTGGAAAGAAGCGATCGAAGCGCGAACCGTCTTGCCAGCCGCATTGGTCATGGCGGCATAGGTCAGATTGTTCTGCTTGGCATAGGCATATTCGACATAGCCAATCGAGTTCTTCGTCTGGCCGACGTTGCCAGCCACACCTTCATTGCCGCGTGCGCCGACGCCAACCGGCCATTCGACCGCCGTGCCGGTACCAACCTTGGCCTTCCAGTCAGGGCTGACCTTGGACAGATAGTCAGTGAAGTTGAAGGTCGTGCCCGAACCGTCCGAGCGACGAACGACGCTGATCGGAGCGGCGGGGAGATTCACGCTCGGATTGAGCTTCTTGATGGCGGGGTCATCCCAGCGACGGATCGTGCCGAGGAAAATGTCGCCGACCGTCTTGCCGTCGAGAACGAGATCGTTGGACTTGAGGCCGTCGACATTGACGACGAGAACGATCGCACCCATGACCATCGGCCACTGGACGAGGCCGTCCTTCTCGAGCTGCGGAGCCTGCAAAGGCGCATCGGTCGCGCCGAAAGTCACCGTGCGCGCCTGGATCTGCTTCACGCCAGCGCCCGAGCCGATGGACTGATAATTCAGGCCGGTGCCGGTCTGCGTCTTATAGGCATCAGCCCATTTCGAATAGACGGGGAAGGGGAAGGTCGCGCCTGCGCCGGTGATGTCGGCGGCCTGCGCGCTGAGGCTGAGCGTCGCGGTGGTGGCGGCGACGACGGCAGCGCGGAAGAAATTCTTGAGGTCCATGATGGGCCCTTTCATGTGAGCGGAGCGCCGGACGGGCGCTCTCCCAAGGCGATATCACCCCAGGAGCATGGCCTTTCTAGGGGGTGCCCGTGACATCAATATGACAATTTAAACCCTTTTAAATCATATATTTAGAATGGCACCCCTGTGGAAAACCAAAGCCTGTGTCACATATCTCCACAGGCCTTGTGGCACAGGTCACGACTCGCAAAAAAAGGGGGCCGAAGCCCCCATTTCCTTACCGCAGCACTTTGCCGGGATTGAGCAGATTGTCAGGATCGAAAGCCTGTTTGATGCGGGCCATCAATTCCAGCTCGCGCGGCTTTTTATAGCGCGGCATTTCATCGACCTTGAATGACCCGATGCCATGTTCGGCGCTGATCGAGCCGGAGAAGGCATGGGCCTGATCATGCACCAGATTGTAGATGGCATCGTAATTCTTC
>CANHAW010000004.1 GCA_947458675.1 Beijerinckiaceae bacterium | reverse complement strand
GGCGTGCATCGGCCGATGCGCCCTCGCCCGCAATGACAAGCAAGGGCCGCTCGCCCGCTGTGGCAACAAGGCGCGAGCGCAAGGGCAAGCGCAAATGCGTATCGATGACGACACGCAAAGGCGCGCGCGCTTCAAGGCCCGGCAGGCGCACGGTGAGAAGAGGATCGTCGCCCAGAGCCGTGCCAATGCCGATCATGATCGCATCATGCATGGCGCGCATGATTTGCACGCAATGATTGGCGGCCATGCCGGTAATCATCAGACGCGGATCGTGCGGATTGGCGGCTGCGGCAAAACCATCTGCGGTTTCAGCCAGTTTCAGCGTCACCATCGGGCGGCCCTGCGTGACACGCAAAATATGGCCGAGATTGCCGCGCCGCGCTGCCTCAGCGCAAACGCCAACATCCACCTCTATGCCGGCCTGGCGCAGAATATCATGGCCGCGCCCAGCCACACGCAGATCGGGATCCTCAATCGCTGAGACAACACGCGCAATGCCCGCCTGGACAATGGCATGGGCGCAGGGCCCGGTCTTGCCGTGATGGCTGCAGGGTTCAAGCGTGACGTAAAGCGTGGCGCCGCGTGCGGCCTCGCCCGCATCGGCAAGCGCAACCGTTTCCGCATGCGGACGCCCGCCCGGCTGCGTCGCGCCGCGACCAATGATGACGCCATCCTTGACGACAATGGATCCAACCGCCGGATTGGGCGCAGTCAAACCAAGACCGCGACGCGCAAAGGCAATCGCCGCCGACATGAATCTTTCGTCAGCTTTGTCGGATACGCTCGCTGCGGGCGCACTCATGCTGAATCAGACGCTTTGCGCTTGGGGGCAACATCTGCATCCTCGCCGGCCAGTTCATCGATAATGGTCGAAAAATCGCTGGCTTCGCGGAAATTTTTATAGACGGAGGCAAAGCGCACATAAGCGATGGAATCGAGCGCGCGCAGGCCTTCCATCACCAGCTCGCCGATATGTTCGCTCTGCACATCGGCATCGCCCTGGCTTTCAAGCTGGCGCACAATGCCATTGACCATGCGCTCGACCCGCTCGGGATCGACGGGGCGCTTGCGCAGCGCGATGGACAAGGATTGCATCAGCTTGTCGCGATCGAAAGCCACGCGACGGCCCGATTTTTTCACCACCGTCAGCTCGCGCAATTGCACGCGCTCGAAAGTGGTGAAACGCCCCGCACAATCAGGGCAAACGCGCCGCCGCCGAATTGCGGACGAATCCTCGGTGGGACGCGAATCCTTCACCTGAGTATCGAGACTTCCGCAATAGGGGCAGCGCATGATTGTGATCCGTCTCAGGGATAAATCGGAAAGCGCTGCGTCAGTACCGTGACTTTCTCGCGCACCGCAGCCTCGACCGCCGCATTGCCCTCTTCGCCATTTTTGGCGAGGCCATCGAGCGTCTCGATGATGAGTTTTCCAACGCTCTGGAATTCGGCCACACCGAACCCGCGCGATGTCGCCGCTGGTGTGCCCAGACGAATGCCCGATGTGACCATCGGCTTTTCCGGATCGAAGGGAATGCCATTCTTGTTGCAGGTGATATGGGCGCGCCCAAGGGCTGCTTCCGAAATCTTGCCATTGAGCTTCTTCGGACGCAGATCGACGAGCATCAGATGATTGTCAGTGCCACCCGTCACAATGTCGAAGCCGCCGCTGCGCAATGTCTCGGCGAGCGCCTTGGCATTGGTGACAACCTGCTGCGCATAGACCTTGAATTCAGGAAGCAAAGCCTCACCGAAAGCCACCGCCTTGGCGGCAATGACATGCATCAAAGGGCCGCCCTGCAAGCCGGGGAAGATGGCTGAATTGAGCTTCTTCGCGAGCGCCTCATCATCCGTGAGGATGATGCCGCCACGCGGTCCGCGCAAAGTCTTGTGCGTCGTCGATGTCACGACATGCGCATGGGGAATTGGCGAGGGATGCGCACCGCCCGCAACAAGGCCGGAGAAATGCGCCATATCGACGAGGAAATAGGCGCCGATCTCATCGGCAATGGCGCGGAAGGCCGCGAAATCCCAATGACGCGCATAGGCCGAGCCGCCGGCGATGATGAGCTTGGGCTTGTGTTCGCGCGCCAGTTTCGCAACCTGCTCCATGTCGAGCATTTGCGTCTCAGGGTTCACACCATAGCTGACGGCCTTGAACCATTTACCCGACATGTTGACCGTCGAGCCGTGGGTCAAATGTCCGCCGGCGGCAAGATCGAGACCCATAAATGTATCGCCCGGCTGCAGCAGCGCGAGGAAGACAGCCTGATTGGCTTGCGATCCGGAATTGGGCTGCACATTGGCGAATTTGCAACCGAAGAGCTTGGTCAGGCGCTCGATAGCGAGATTTTCGGCGATATCGACAAACTGGCAGCCGCCATAATAGCGACGGCCCGGATAGCCTTCGGCATATTTATTCGTCATCACCGAGCCCTGCGCTTCAAGCACAGCGCGCGAGACGATGTTTTCGGATGCGATCAGCTCGATCTCGTCGCGCTGGCGGCCCAGCTCAAGATCGATGGCGCGGGCGATTTCCGGATCGGTCTCGGCAAGGCTCGCTCCGAAAAAGGAGTTGGAGAGCTTGTACGCGGTCTGGGACATTCGCCCTGCTCCTGTCTGGGCCACCCTGGGCGGCCATTCCAATCTTCCGGAAATGGAACCTATGGGCGGGCCAAGAGGCCGCGCACGCAACATATAGTTCCAAGCCGGGTCGCTAAACGCACCCGCCTTAGCATGGTCCGTCTGTGACGCAAAGACGACAGAATGGCCTTTCGACCGGAATCCGGCTGCCCCGCCAAAGGAAAAGGCCCGCCCTGAGCGGGGCGGGCCTTTGCCTTTGTGAGCGGCGGATCAGCGCCGCGGGATTTCGGCGAGCGGCATGGGCTCGAGCAGGCCGCCTGCCTGCGGCTCATCGGCGCGGGCCGAGGCTGCGGCCAGAGCGGCTGACGCGCCCAGACCATCGCGCTGGTAAATATCGTCGCGGAACTGGATGAGCCCGTCATTGGCCCAGGCCGTGACATAGATCCAATAGACCGGCACGGCCTGCGTGAGCCGCGCATCGACGCGCTGGCCCGAGCGAATGGCGTCATCGATCTGGTCGCGGCTCCAGCCCGGCGTATCCTTGAGCAGCCAGGCGACATAATCGCGGACATTTTGCACGCGCACGCAGCCCGAGGAGACGAAGCGGAAATCGTCGCCGAAAATGCCCTTGGCCGGCGTGTCATGCATATAGACGCCATGCGGGTTTGGAATGTTGATCCGCACGAAACCAAGCGAATTGACGTCGCCGCCCGGATCCTGCCGGAACTTGTATTGCGTAGCTTCGAGCGAATTCCAGTTGATCGCGCGCGGCGCCACTTCCACACCGGCGGAATTGTAGACGCGGATGCGGTTGTCCGTGAGATAGTTCGGATCCGCCTGCATTTTGGGGATCAGATCCTTGCGGATGATCGATGCAGGAACAGTCCAGAAAGGATTGAAATTCACCTCGACAGCGCGCGCCTGCATGACCGGCGATTGGCGGTCGATCTTGCCCACGCCTGCGGCATGATGGGTTGCGACCTGCCCGCCCTCGACCGTCTCCACCGAGGCGCCGGGAATATTCATCGTTACATGGCGGTGGCCGAGATTGCTCGAGAAGGAACGCAGGCGAACCAGATTGATCTCCAACTGGCGCGCGCGAACCTGAGCCGGCACATTCAGGGCAGCAAGCGTCTGCTGGGCAACAACGCCGGTCGGCGAAATGCCATGCCGGGCCTGAAACCGCTTCACGCCCGCTTCCACATAAGAATCGAACACGGGGGATGCACCCGCCGACGAATCGAGATCGCCGCTGGCCACAAGACGCTGGCGCAAGGCCACGACGGCATTGTTTCGGCTGCCCAGTTTCATCGTCTGGGCCGGAACGCCGTTCCAGCCGCCACGCGCTGCCAGATCCTGATAGAGGGCGATGGCGCGCTCCGTCTCGGCAATCGTCTGCTGGGACAGAATGGGGGTCGTCGTCCGCGGCACGGCAAGGCGCGGATCGGCATCATATTTCTGCACCCATTCGGCCTGTTCGCTGAACAAAGCCGCCATGGGATCGGCCGGGGCGGCAAAAGCCTCCGTCAAGCCGCACCGACCAGCCCCGAGGGCGGCCAGGCCAAAAGTGAGGCCGCGGGCAAAGGCCCGGCGCGAAATGGAAGAGGTCAACTTGCTCACAATGGCTCCAATGCGTCTTCAAACTCGGTCGAGGCTCAACCCCTCTGGCGCTCCACCCTACGAGCGGCGTCGCCCATAAAGGGTCTTGCGGGTCCGCCCGGCACTGCATCGGCGAGGCATTGACATGCCGCCTGAAACGCCAGCGCTACACGAACGAGGTAAAGAAAGAAAGAACAGCAAGGCCTTTTTGTGGCAGCCAAGCTGCACATCGGTCACACTCAGGCGAGAAAAGCCAAAAGGCGCCCCGCAGGCGCCTCGGCATGTCCGGCCCCGTCCTGGCGCGCAGGGGTCAGAGGCGGAACCTGATCTGGTCGGTCCAGAAGCGCTCGAGCCGGGCCAAAGCCACATTCAGGCGGGAAAAATCATCGCCCGAAATGCCGCCGATCTGCTCCACCGTCAGCACATGCTTTTCATAGAGGCTGGTGACGACATCATGCACCTCCCGCCCCCTTTGCGTCAGACTGATACGCACGGCGCGACGATCGACACGCGAGCGGGCATGATGGAGATATTGCATCTCGACCAGCTTCTTCACGTTATAGGAGACATTGGAGCCCAGATAATAACCGCGCGTGCGCAGCTCGCCGGCCGTCAATTCCTTGTCGCCAATATTGTAGAGCAGCAAGGCCTGAACCGCATTAATGTCGCTGCGGCCGCGGCGGTCGAATTCGTCCTTGATGACATCCAGCAGACGGCGATGCAGGCGCTCAACGAGCGTCAGCGCCTCGAGATAGGCCGGCCGCACCTCGCCCAGACGCTCGGCGCGCGATAATGTCTCCTTCTTGAGAACGGTGTTCATCTTGCAACCCCACAAGTACAATGAGCGCGACCGAAGCAATGGCCGGCCAGACAATATGCAAAGTCTAGGGATGCGCGATGAAGAGCAGTTTAAATAACAGTCTGAATCATGAGTTTACCTGTTGCAGTGAATGATCTGTAAAAGGAAGACTTTGCTTAACTTTAACGGACATGACGCAACGTTGGAAAACTGCTGCCGCCAAAGGCGCGCAGTTGCCCGGCACACCATCCGCGCCTAGTTTGATGCGCGATTCAGAACGCGGCCTTGAGCTGCGCCAGATCGAGAGGAACGCTCAGTGCAATATATCGACGCCTTCAACCATTTCTTCCCCAAGGCCTTCTTCGACAAAATGCTGTCGATCCCCGGCACTGAACAGGCCATCGGCAAGCGCGTGCGCGCCATTCCCTGTATCTATGATCTCGATGAACGCCTGCGCGTCATGGATATGTTTCGGGACAAGAATTATTCGCAGGTGCTCTCCATTTCGCAGCCGCCGCTGGAGGAATATGCGCCTGAGCTCGGTCATGAAATGTCGAAGATCGCCAATGATGGGCTGGCGGAACTTTGCGCCAAATATCCCGATCGCTTTCCCGGCTATACTGCCTCTGTCTGTATGACGCATCCCGATGCGGCGCGCGAACTCGAGCGCGCCTTCGACAATGGCGCCAATGGCGTGCAGACCTATTCCAACATTGCCGGGCGCCCGCTCGATGAGCCCGAGTTCTTCGGCGTGTTCGAAGTCTGCGCCAAGCGCAACAAGCCGATCCTCATTCATCCCTGCCGCGGGCAGGACATGACCGACTACAAGAACGAAGACAAATCCAAATATGAAATCTGGTGGACCTTCGGCTGGCCCTATGAAACCTCTGCCGCCATGGCGCGCATCGTCTTCTCCGGCATGATGGACAAACTGCCGAATATGAAGATTGTCGCGCATCATCTGGGCGCGATGGTTCCTTATTTCGAAGGCCGCGTCGGGCCGGGCTGGGATCAGCTGGGCAAGCGCACGTCGGATGAGGATTATTCGGTCGTGCTGAAAAATCTCAAGAAGCGTCCGTTCGATTATTTCAAGGACTTCTACGCCGACACAGCGACCTTTGGCGCACGCGGCGCAATGGAATGCGGCCTTGCTTTTTATGGGCAGGACAAGGTGCTCTTTGCCTCCGATTGTCCGTTCGATCCTGAAAAGGGACCGGGCTACATCCGCGAGACGATCGAAGTGCTCGAGTCAATCGACATGCCGCAAGAGATGCGCGAGAAGATCGCCTATAAAAATGCACAGGAGCTTTTCGGGCTGAAGGCGTAAAGGCGCAGCCCGATCCGCTCATGATGCAAAGGAGCTAGACCGCGTCGCGCTCTTGGGCTGCGTACCAGCTCAAGACGAAATAGGCGACAACGAGCGATACATCGAGGGCCAGCATCAAACGCCCGCCCTCGATGGTCCCCGGCATAAAGCCGATCAGGAACATTTGCGCGGCAATGGCGAAGAGCCACAAAACGCCGCCCCAAGGCACGGCCAGCCACAGGCCCACGGCCGCCACCAGATCGATCACGGCGAAAAAGACGATCGTTCCGGCCGCCAGCGCCGGCAGGGCATCGAGCGTTGCGCCCTCGGGGGAGAGGATCATCCGCCAATGGTTCAAACCCTGGAGAAGCCACAAAGCCGCGAGCAAGCGCATAAAAATGACGAGATACAGGCCCCATCGTGCCGAGCCGCCGCTGGCGCCCAGATGGATAACCTCGCCTTTCGCCTTTTCATCGAACGGATGGTTCAGATTCATCGCTCATCCAGCTTGACCGGGCTCGTGCCCCAGCCTTTTGACGCATAGACCGGCCTTATGCAGGGGTCAACGCGGGGCTTATGCACGCCCGCTTTTCCGTGCTAATCGGGAGCGGGGCAAGAAAGATCCGGAGCCAAGCCTATGTCCGCACCATCCGATACCAATCCGTCCGACCGGATGATGCTGGCGCACCGGCCTCGCCGCAACCGCCGCACGGAATGGGCGCGCCGCCTGGTGCGCGAGAATGTGCTCACGGCCGACGATCTGATCTGGCCGATCTTCATCGTCGATGGCCAGAATGTACGGCAGAAAATCCCCTCCATGCCGGGCGTCGAGCGCCTGTCGATTGACGAGGCGGTGACGGCCTGCGCAAAGGCCGCTGCACTTGGCATTCCAGCTGTTGCGCTCTTTCCCTATACGAAAAACGAATTGCGCAATGAGAGCGGCTCGGAGGCTTTCAATCCCGACAATCTGGTCTGCCGCGCCGTGCGCGCGATCAAGGAAAAAGTTCCGCAGATCGGCGTGATCACCGATGTTGCACTCGACCCCTATACAAGCCATGGCCATGACGGGCTCATGCAGGGCGATGAAATTGCCAATGACGCCACCGTGCGCGCCTTGGTCAAACAATCGCTCAATCAGGCGCGCGCCGGAGCGGATGTGATTGCCCCATCCGACATGATGGATGGGCGTATCGGCGCCATCCGCGCCGGCCTCGACGAGGAAGGTTTCGAACACGTGCAGATCATGGCCTATGCGGCCAAATATGCCTCCGCCTTTTATGGGCCTTTCCGCGATGCGGTGGGATCGGGCGGTCTGCTGCGCGGCGACAAGCGCACCTATCAGATGGATCCCGCCAATTCGGACGAAGCATTGCGCGAAGTCGCCCTCGATATTGATGAGGGCGCGGATATGGTCATGGTGAAACCGGGCATGCCCTATCTCGACATTGTGCGGCGCGTGAAAGAAACCTTCTCCGTGCCGACCTTCGCTTATCAAGTGTCAGGCGAATATGCGATGATCATGGCGGCTTCTCAAAATGGCTGGATCGATGCCGACAAGGCAATGATGGAAAGCCTGCTGGCCTTCAAACGCGCCGGCGCCAATGGCATTCTCACCTATTTCGCCATTCAGGTGGCAGAGAAGCTGAAAAAGTCCTGAGTCCTACACCCGCCCAAAACGCCATTCTGGCCGCGCCTGCCGGATCATCAGCATCTCCGCCACATTCTGCGGCGTGAGCATGCCGACGAGCTTTCCATCTTCATCGATGACGCTGAATGCGGCATGACCGTTGCGGCGCATGTCATCGAGCGCCTGCTGCAGCGGCATGCGATCGCGCAGGCCCTCTTTGGGCTCACGCGCCACATCGATCACCCGCGTCAGGCGCTCTCGGGATTTCAATGCTGCAATAATATCCTCGCGCATAATCAACCCGACCGGCTTGTCGAAAGCATCGATCACCGGAAACTCATGCTGCGGTGTGGCCAGCAATATGTCGACGGCCTCTTCGAGGCTCGCATGCGCCGGTATTGTTGAAAAACGCGTCTCCATCGCATCGGCTACGCGCAGGCCCGCAAAGGCATGGCGCATTTCCGCATCCTGCGCTTCGCCAGCCGCGGCAATGTAAACGAAAATGGCGATGAAGATCAGCAGAGGATTGCCGAACAGGCCCAGGAAACCCAACACAAAAGCAAATCCCTGTCCGATGCGCGCGGCAATCTGCATGGCCCGTTGCGGCCCGATCCGCATCGAAAGAACCGCATGCAGCACACGCCCGCCATCCATCGGAAAGGCCGGGATCATGTTGAACAGCACAAGAAAAATATTGGCGCTTGCCAGCCGCGCCAGCAGCCCAAGGCCGGGATCCTCGATGCGCGTAATGTCCGCCGGCGCGAGAGACCCGAGCAGCAGGATCAGCAAAATCGCAATAACGACATTGACGGCCGGGCCGGCAAGAGCGACAGCCAATTCCTGCGAGGGTTTTTCCGGAATGCGCTCCAGACTGGCGACGCCGCCAATCGGCAGCAGCGTCACATCGGGCGTGGCGATCCCGAAACGTCGCGCCATGAATATGTGACCGAATTCATGCAGCAGCACGCACAGGAAAAGCAGGCAGATGAAGAGGAGGCTTTCCAGCGCCTCCGCGCGACCACCCTGTCGAAAGGCCGAAAAGCCGATCCAGGCGAGAAAGATCAAAAATGTAATGTGGATGCGAATGGCTGTTCCCGCCACGCGCCCGATAACCAGCGACCAGACCATTTGCGTTCCTTCGCAATCGGCCCCCACCTGAAACTAGCCCCGGTCGCCGGCCTTCGCCAGTGCGACATGAGCGCATCTTCGCTTCGAGAGAGCTTGCTGGAACGGGGCAGACGCCCCACATCTTTGTCCGGTGGCTATCGAATGGAGACAATCGTGAGCGATACAGGGCGAACCCCAATCACCTGGCCGATGCGGCTGCCGCAAGAGGCGCACGCAGGCGTGCGGACACGGCGCATGATCGCGCTCGCTTTCGATCTCGTGGCGATCGGCATCCTCTTCTCGCTCTTCGTCACGGTTCTGCTTGTGCTGGGCATCGTCACTTTCGGCCTGACCTGGTACCTGATACCGCCGCTCTTTCCGGCCATTGCCCTGTTCTATAACGGACTGTCGATTTCCGGCCCCCGCATGGCGACACCGGGCATGCGCGCCATGGATCTTGAAATGCGCCATCTGGACGGGCGGCCCGTCTCCTTCTTGATCGCTGCAGCCCATGCGGTGCTGTTTTACCTCAGCTGGAGCTTTCTCACCCCGCTCATCCTGCTGGTTTCGCTTCTTTCGGGCGAAAAACGCTGTCTCCACGATATTGTCGCCGGCGTCATCGTGACACGCCGCGCCTGATGCATCAAAGTAAAGGCGCGGTGCCGCCCGCCGCTGCGGTCGGAGATTTGCCTGCGTGACGAGAGAACCGCGCGACGCCCCGCAGTTCTATCTAACCTCTCCAG
This sequence comes from Beijerinckiaceae bacterium, assembly GCA_947458675.1. Lineage (GTDB taxonomy): Bacteria > Pseudomonadota > Alphaproteobacteria > Rhizobiales > Beijerinckiaceae > Terripilifer. The sequence continues at coordinate 8,469 of CANHAW010000004.1, read as the reverse complement.
CCCCCTGCCCTTACATTGAAGGCCGGGAAGAACGGAAGGTTTTTACCCATCTCATCGGCAAGCGCGCCAGCGGTCTCAATGACACGCTGACACAATCAGGCTTTCGTCGATCGCAGACCATCGCCTACAGGCCCGCCTGTGAAGAATGCCGTGCTTGCGTTTCCGTGCGCGTGAAGGTGCGCGACTTTGTTCCCTCCCGCAACATGCGACGCGTGCTTGAGGACAATGCCGATCTGATCGGCCATGTGCGGACGCCCGAGCCGACATCGGAACAATATTCGCTCTTTCGTGCCTATCTCGATTCACGCCATTCCGATGGCGGCATGGCCGATATGAGCGTGCTCGATTATTCGATGATGATCGAAGACAGCCATGTCGATACGCGCATTGTCGAATATCGCCGACGCAATATCGATTCCTTCCTGACAGGGCGCGGCGAAGGCCCGCTCATGGGCGTCTGCCTGAGCGACATTCTCGTCGACGGCCTGTCGATGGTCTATTCCTTCTACGATGTCGGCGAGCAGGAAAGATCGCTGGGAACATTCATGATCCTCGAACATATCGAGCGCGCGCGCAAACTGGGCCTGCCGCATGTCTATCTCGGCTATTGGGTCGAGGGATCGCGCAAAATGGCCTATAAGGCGCGCTACCTGCCGCAGGAGCGGCTTGGCATGAACGGCTGGGAGCGCGTCGAGTAAGACGCGATCTCCCTGCGCCCGCCTCTCCCGAGGGGAGAGGGAAACAAGCTCAACCGAACTTGTTGTTTTTCGGGAAACCCTTCGGCGGCAGACGGCCGGCATCCGATCTTGTGCCGATCCAGTCCTTCAGCTCGACTTTGGGCACGATGAAATTGCGCCCCGCTGAATCCGTCCAGGAAAGCCCTTCTTTCAGGGTGAAGACACGCGCATCGGCAATGCCTGCATCCTTGTATTTCTGCAGCTTCACGCCCTTGCCGCGCGCCATTTCAGGGATCTCGGCAAGTTTGAAGATCAGCACTTTGCGATTCTCGCCGATGGTGGCGACATGATCGCCATCGGCCGGCACAAGAACGCGCGCCTTCTCGGGCGCATCGATGTTGAGAACCGCGCGGCCCTTGCGCGTGGAAGACAGCATCTCATCCTGATTGACGACGAAGCCGCGACCATCGCTGGCGACGATCAGCATTTTCTGCCCGGCCGTATAGGGCATGACGCAGACAATATCCTCGCCCTCGTCAATATCCGACATCAAGCGCACCGGCTCGCCAAAGCCGCGCCCGCCCGGCAATTTGCCGACATCGAGCGTAAAGACCTTGCCGTTGGTCGCGAGCAGAAGAATTTTGGCCGTGGTCTCGGTCAAGAATGAGGTCTTCAGCGTATCGTCGCCTTTGAATTGCAGCGCCGACAGATCCGCAACATGTCCCTTGAGCGTGCGGATCCAGCCCTTTTCTGAGAGAACCAGCGTCACAGGCTCACGCTCGATCATCGCCTCTTCCAATTCGAGAGCAGCGCCTTCAGGGGCCGTCTCAAATTGTGTGCGGCGCTTGCCAAGCCCGTCGACCGAAAGCCTCTTCTTCGCCTCGCGGATCTGCCAGGCGATGGCCTTCCATTGCCGGCTTTCGTCGCCGAGCAATTCCTCGATTTCCTGCTTTTCCTTGGACAGCGCGTCATTTTCCTTGCGCAATTCCATTTCTTCCAGGCGTCGCAGCGAACGCAGGCGCGTGTCCAGAATGTAATTGGCCTGGACATCGGACAATTTGAACCGTGCCTTCAAAGCGTCCTTCGGCTCATCCTCTTCGCGAATGATGCGGATCACCTCATCGAGGTTGAGGAAGACGACCAGCATGCCGGCCAGAACTTCCAGCCGGTGATCGATCTCGCCAAGCCGATGGCGCGAGCGACGCAGCAAGACGTCGCGGCGATGATCGAGCCATTGTTTCAGCGCTTCGGCAAGCGAGACCACGCGCGGCACGACGCCATCGACGAGCACGTTCATATTCACCGAAAAGCGCGATTCCAGTTCGGTGTTGCGGAACATGCTTTCCATCATCACCACCGGATCGATGGTGCGTGCGCGCGGCTCGAGCACGATGCGCACATCTTCGGCCGATTCATCGCGAATATCGCCGAGCATGGGCAGTTTCTTCTCGTTGAGAAGCTCCGCCACTTTCTCGATCAAACGCGATTTCTGCACGCCATAGGGAATCTCAGTAACAACCGCCACCCAAGTGCCGCGATTGCCCTCCTCCTTGTGCCATTTGGCGCGCACACGGAAAGAGCCGCGCCCGGCGCGATAGGTTTCGGCAATGGATTCGGCGCTGTCGATGACAATGCCGCCGGTCGGGAAATCGGGTCCGGGGACGAAATTCAGCAATTGGTCGGTCGTGGCGCGCGGATGGGCGACGAGATAAAGCGCCGCATCGCAAAGCTCTCCGGCATTATGCGGGGGGATCGATGTCGCCATGCCCACCGCAATGCCTTGCGCGCCATTGGCGAGAAGGTTCGGATAGGCGGAAGGCAGAACGATCGGCTCTTTCTGATCGCCGGAATAATTCTCGCGGAAGTCGATGGCATCTTCGTTGATGCCTTCAAGCAGCATGCGCGCCGCATCCGTCATGCGCGCTTCGGTGTAACGATAGGCAGCTGCGCTATCGCCATCGATATTGCCGAAATTGCCCTGCCCTTCGATCAGCGGATAGCGCGAGGAGAAATCCTGGGCGAGGCGCACCAGCGCATCATAAATCGCCTGATCGCCATGGGGATGGAACGAACCCATCACATCGCCGACGATCTTTGCGCATTTCTTGAAAGCCGTGCCCGGATCGAGCTTGAGAATATGCATTCCATAGAGAATGCGCCGATGCACAGGCTTCAGCCCGTCGCGCGCATCGGGGAGTGCGCGGCCCATGATCGTGGACAGCGCATAAGCGAGATAACGCTCTTCGAGCGCATCGCGCAGATTGATCGGATCGGGATCGGCCGGCGGCGCCGGCGGCGTGACGGTCTTTGCCATGGCCCCGGGGTTAAAGCATGGGCTGCGGGCTCGCAAGTTCCCTTTTTGTCCCGTCCACCGCCATTCCGGGGCGCCCAGGCGTCAGAGGGAGGCCAGATAGGCGGGGCGCGCCTCCGGCATGGACGTGCCGCGCGGGGTAAAAATATCGCGCTCGAGAAAATAGCCCGTCAGGCGAAAACCTTCGCGCACGCAATCAAGCGCCACATCGGCCAGCGGATCGTCGCGATTGAGAAAATCGGGCAGCGGCAGCAGGCGCTCAGCCCATGGCGCACCGGCCGTGCGCGAGACGGCACGGCCCGATTTCGGCGAGACATAGACGAGATCCTCGCGCGCCCCCATGGCCGCACATTCGCTCAGATCGAGGCCGAAACCCAGACCGACGAGAAGAGCCATTTCGAAACGCACCAGAAGTGCCGGCGCAATGGAGGGCTCATGCAGACGCTCGACGATAATCTGCGCCATCTCATAGAGCCCGGCATGAGGCTCGCGCTCGGGCAGCAGGCGCAAGAGCGCGCTGACGAGCCCAATGCCATGCAAGGCCTGCGATGAGGACATCAGATCGGATGTGCGCAGACGCAAAGCCTCGATCGAATAGAGCCCCAAATGCTCCTCGATCCGCGCACGCCAGCTTGCATCGACACTATTGCCCGGCTGCAGAACGGGCTGCATGCTGCGTGAGCGTCCGGAACGGACAAGGCCCAGGTGGCGGCCATGCGCGCGCGTCATCAATTCCGCAATGACGCTGCCCTCGCCATGGCGGCGGACGCCGATCACCAGAGCTTCATCGCGCCATTCCACGACACATTCTCCCCGCCATTGCGCGCATCGCCGGCAATGACGATGCGTTTGTCACAATTCGCCCAGCTTCAGATCGGGAGTGTAATCGACGCCCTCGACATCCTTGGTGATTGCCTGACCGCAAATTGCGCGGCCTTGTGCCGGATCGAAGGTCAGCGTCGGCGGGCCGTAGAGCGACCAGCCATTGTTGATGGCCTCAGTCACGCGATGGCAGAAGGCGGCATCGTCAGGCCCGGTGAGAAAGCGATAGGCGGTAAAGCGCTTGCGCAGGTTGAGTGGAGAAGCAGACATGCAGAGCCCCCGTCATTCCCGTGGATAATCGAGTCCCATCTGGCGATAGCGTTCGGGATCGTCGCTCCAATTCTCGCGCACTTTCACAAAGAGGAAGAGATGGATTTTCGTCTCGGCCGCTTCCATGATTTCCTTGCGCGCGGCGGTGCCAATGGCCTTGATCGTGCGCCCGCCATCGCCGATGACGATTTTCTTCTGCCCCTCGCGCGCCACAAAGATTGTCTGTTCGACACGCGCCGAACCATCGGGCTGCTCTTTCCACAATTCGGTCTCGACCGTGGATTCATAGGGCAATTCATCGTGCAGGCGCTCGAATAATTTTTCGCGGGTGATTTCGGCCGCCAAGGAGCGCAAGGGCGCATCGGAAACCTGATCTTCCGGATAGAGCCAGGGACCGGGCTTCATCATGCCGGCAAGCTTTTGCCGCAAGACATCGAGACCATCGCCCTTGAGCGCGGAGATCATGAATGTTTCAGCAAACTGGCCCTTGGCATTGAGATCAGCTGCGAGTTTTAAAAGCCGCGGCCGGTCAATGGAATCGACCTTGTTCAAGACCAGAACTTTCGGCGCGCGCGCGGCAGGCAATTTTTCCAGAATGGCCTCAACCTCTTCGGTGATGCCTTTGCGCACATCGACCAGCAGAGCGATGACATCGGCATCGCCTGCCCCGCCCCAGGCCGAGGTGACCATGGCGCGGTCGAGCCGACGCTTGGGCGCAAAAATGCCTGGCGTATCGACGAAGATGATTTGCGCATCGCCCTCAAGCGCAATGCCGCGTACCAGAGCGCGCGTTGTTTGCACCTTGCGCGAGACGATGGTCACCTTTGCACCGACAAGTGCGTTCATCAGCGTCGATTTGCCGGCATTTGGCGCGCCAATCAGCGCAACAAATCCGCAGCGCGTGTTTTCAGCTTCGCTCATGTGTCAGCCTGCGCCTTGTCCTTTGTCGCCCAGACACCTTCACGGATGAGAAAGGCCTGCGCAGCGGATTGTTCCGCGATACGTTTCGATGAGCCGTCGGCCTGCGCGCTTTCCATGCCTTCGATCTCGACCGCAATGGTGAAGACGGGCGAATGGGCGGGGCCGGTGCGCGAAAGTTCACGATAGAGCGGCGTCGGCTTGCCGCGCGCCTGCGCCCATTCCTGCAAAGCCGTTTTGGGATCGCGCAAGGGACGACGGGGCGCCTGCATGCGTGCCGTCCAGGCTTTTGCCACAACAAGACGCGCAGCATCGAAACCGGCATCGAGAAAGACAGCGCCGATGAGCGCTTCGCAAATATCGCCGAGGATCGCAATTTTCTTGCGCCCGCCTGTCTGCGCCTCACCATCGCCCAGTTTGATATGAGGCCCCACGCCCCATTCACTGGCGACTTCGGCACAGCTCTCCTTGCGCACGAGGTCGGCGAGGCGGCGCGACAATTCACCCTCGGCTGCATCGGGAAAAGCTGCAAAAAGCATGTCCGATACGGCAAGCCCCAAAACGCGGTCGCCGAGAAACTCGAGCCGCTGGTAGGTTTCGCTTCTTTGTGCATCGGCTTGCACGGCGCTGACATGCGTCAAAGCGCGAGCGAGCAATTTTGGGTCCGCAAAAGCATGACCGATCGCCGCTTCAAGTTCGGCAAGCGGTGGCTTGACCAAACGCGCCATCAGCGCACCGGCTGGAAGAGACGTCCCCAGCGCACGGTCCAGGGCCATTTCCAGAATTGCCAGCCGGCCTCGCCTTCATCGACCGAGAAGAAGATGATTTCAGCGCGACCGACAAAATTCTCGAACGGCACGGGGCCGACGCCACCCTCATCCGCACCGACGCGCGAGTCGGTGGAATTGTCGCGATTGTCGCCCATCATGAAATAATGGCCGGCGGGCACTTCGAACACTTTTGTATTGTCGTAATAACCCGTGTCGCCGTCGCGCTCGATGATGAGATGCGACGTGCCGCCGGGCAATGTCTCGCGATAGGTTGCAACGGGCGCTTCGCGACCGAAGGCATTGCGCGTGATAATTTTTTCCACGGGCTCGCGCGGCACCACCTGCCCGTTGATGACAAGACGTCCCTGAACCATCTGGACTTTGTCGCCGGGCATGCCGATCACGCGCTTGATATAATCGGTCGAACCATCGCGCGGCAGTTTGAAGACGGCAATGTCGCCGCGCTTGGGCTCCGACGCCAGAATCCGGCCGGGAATAATGGGCGGCGCAAAGGGCACCGAATATTTCGAATAGCCGTAGCTGTATTTCGACACGAAAAGATAATCGCCGATCAGCAGCGTGGGAATGAGCGAGCCCGAGGGAATATTGAAGGGCTGGAAAAAGAGCGTGCGGATGACAAGCGCGATCAACAGCGCCTGAACGACCACTTTGATCGTCTCGCCGATACCGCCTTCTTGCGGCTTGGCTTTCTTGTCGTTCAATCCGACCGGACCACTCATGAAATTTCCCGCTCTGGGCCGCGACTCACCGGCCAAAAGGGCGCCACCGCACCCAGGAGAGGGGCAGCTATAGCGATTGCATCCCCGCGCGCCAAGTGCGGCACAATCAGCGTGCGCGCACCCACTGCACTTAGCCGCCCTTTCCCGACTTTCGGCCCCCTTAAACGGGGAATCGGGCCTCGATCAGGACCTGAGCCATGGCGAGGGGATATTCATCCGTCAGGGTCAGATGGATATGCGCCTGCGCACCCGGTGGCGTCAGCTCGGCCAGCCGGCGGGCCGCGCCTCCGGTGAGAACCAGGGTCGGCCGGCCGCCGGGCAGGTTCACCACGCCCATATCATGGAAGAAAACGCCGTGTCGGAACCCGGTTCCCAAAGCTTTGGCGCAGGCCTCTTTGGCGGCAAAACGCTTGGCATAGGAGGCCGCGCGCTGGGCCCGGCCATCCGATTTCGCCCGTTCGATCTCGGTAAAGCAGCGCTTAGCGAACCGTTCGCCATAGCGTGCCAAAGCGGATTCGATCCGGCGAATGTCGCAGAGATCGGAGCCGAAGCCGAGGATCATCTCACACCCCTGCCCGCCCCTCGTCCATGGCAGCACGCATAAGGCCGATGGCCTGCGGCAATCCGACGAAAATCGCCTCGCCCATCAGGAAATGGCCGATATTGAGCTCGACCACCTGCGGCAGTCCGGCGATGCGTTTTGCCGTCGCATAATCAAGCCCGTGGCCGGCGTGGCATTCGAGACCAAGCTCGGCCGCCTTGGCAGAGGCAATGCGAATGCGCTCGAATTCATCTTCCGCCTGCGCGGCACCTTCCGTCACCGCCTCGCACCAGGAGCCGGTATGCAATTCAACCACCGGCGCGCCGATGGAGACGGCGGCCTGCAAGGCCTCCACCGAAGGCTCGATAAACAGCGACACGCGAATGCCTGCGGCTTTCAATCTTGTCGTTGCCTCACGAATGCGGTCATGACCGCCGATCACATCGAGACCGCCTTCGGTCGTGCGCTCGCTGCGCTTTTCCGGCACGAGACAGGCGGCATGGGGTTTTGTTGCCAGCGCAATGGCGATCATTTCATCCGTCACCGCCATTTCGAAATTGAGCGGTTTTGAAATGGACGCAATGAGACGCCGAATATCCTCATCGCGGATATGGCGGCGATCTTCGCGCAAATGCGCGGTAATGCCATCCGCGCCTGCCTCAATCGCCAGCAATGCGCCGCGCACCGGATCGGGCAAAGCACCCCCGCGCGCATTGCGCACGGTGGCAATGTGATCGATGTTGACGCCAAGGCGCAGGCGGGGCGCGGCCATGTTTTACGCTTTCAATCCGCGGCTGCCGGGCTTGATCGGCGGCATGGCCGCAAGTTCAGGCGGCAAATTGTCGGGCGAATAATTGGGAATGTCCATGGTTGCGAGCGCAACAACCGGCACGCCGACATCGGCTTTGCCGCCCGAGCGATCGATGAGACAGGCAGCGGCGACGATTTCTGCACCACCTGTCAGATGTTCTTTCAGCGAGTCGAGCGTTTCGCGCACCGACAGGCCCGTGGTGATAATATCCTCGACGGTAATGACCTTGGCGCCCGGCTCGATCTCGAAGCCGCGCCGCAAAGCGAATTTGCCATTCTCGCGCTCGACGAAAATCGCCTTGGCGCCAAGCTGGCGGGCGGTCTCATAGCCCGGCACAATGCCGCCAACGGCTGGCGAGACGACGACATCGATCTTGCCGAATTTCGCCTCGACCTTTTGCGCCAGCGCCTTGCACAGGCGCTCGGTGCGCTTGGGATCCTGGAAGACAAACATTTTCTGCAGGAAGACCGGGCTGCGCAGGCCCGAGGTCAGAATGAAATGGCCCTGCAGCAGCGCGCCCGCCGCCCGGAATTCGTCCAGAACCTCGTTCTCGGTCATGCCTCAAGCCCCTCTTGTGTGTCGGGAGAGGTTTAGGGCGGCTGAGGCTTG
>CANHAW010000003.1 GCA_947458675.1 Beijerinckiaceae bacterium | reverse complement strand
GACAACGCGCGGGCGCGAGATGGAGAGCTCAAACCCTTCCCGACGCATCGTTTCAATGAGAATCCCCAGCTGCAATTCACCGCGTCCTGACACGATAAAGCTTTCGCCTGTCGGGGAATCTTCAACGCGAAGGGCCACATTTCCTTCCGCCTCTTTGTAAAGGCGGGCGCGGATCATGCGGCTGGTAACCTTGTCACCCTCTGTTCCGGCGAGCGGACTGTCATTGACCATGAAGGTCATAGAGAGAGTGGGTGGATCGATTGGCTGTGCCTGCAGGGGCTCGCTCACCTCTGCTACGCAGACCGTATCCGCCACGTTGAATTTCTCAAGACCGGCAATGGCGACGATGTCGCCAGCTTCAGCCTCTTCGATCGGCTGTCTTTCGATCCCGCGGAAAGCGAGGATCTTGGATATGCGTCCTGTTTCGACAACATTTCCGCTTCGATCGAGCACTTTCACAGGCTGGTTCGGCTTTAACGAGCCAGAAAAAATCCGCCCCGTGATGATACGTCCGAGATATGGATTGGCCTCTAGCAGAGTTCCAAGCAGCCGAAACGGTCCCTCGCCTACTTTCGGTTCGGACACATGTTTCAGCACAAGGTCGAAGAGAGGTGCCATTCCCTGATCTTGGGGACCTTCAGGCTGGTCAGACATCCAGCCTTGTTTTGCCGATCCATAGATGATTGGAAAATCGAGTTGCTCGTCTGTCGCATCGAGCGCGGCAAAAAGATCGAACACTTCATTGACGACTTCGGTCACGCGCGCATCGGGCTTATCGACCTTGTTGACGCAAACGATTGGCTTGAGGCCGATCTTGAGTGCTTTGCCGACAACAAATTTGGTTTGCGGCATTGGTCCTTCTGCAGCATCGACGAGTACGATGGCGCTATCGACCATGGACAGAATGCGTTCGACCTCGCCACCAAAGTCGGCATGGCCTGGCGTGTCGACAATATTGATGCGTATGTCCTTCCAGACAACCGAAGTCGCCTTGGCGAGAATCGTGATTCCGCGTTCTTTTTCCAGATCGTTGGAATCCATAACGCGTTCGGCGACCCGCTGGTTTTCGCGGAATGCGCCGGACTGGCGGAGCAATTGATCGACGAGCGTTGTCTTGCCGTGGTCAACGTGAGCAATGATGGCGATATTTCGCAGTTTCATGGTGTTTGCCGGGTTTGGATCTCGCCCCGGTCCATCCGAAGCGTCATGTCGAGCTCATTGGGCCTGAGTTGGCGCCTGAATTGGCACCGGTTCTGGTCAGCTCGCGATCTCATGGAAAAGCGGCCCGAAGGCCGAACTCGAAGCGCTGATTACACGAAAGCGCTCGATAAGGGAACCCGTCCGATCAGCCGCCCGTCAGCGAGGGGCGGCTGTTTCAGTGCGGGCGTATGAAGCGATTATTCGCCGTCCCTTAGCTTACGCTTGCCAAGCGTACGCAGGCGAAGCGCATTCAGTTTGATAAAGCCCGCCGCGTCCCGATGATCATAGGCAACCGCCCCCTCTTCGAAGGTGACAAGGTCCTGGTCATAGAGGGAATAGGGCGACTTCCGGCCAACCACGCGGACATTTCCCTTATAGAGCTTGAGCCGGACCGTTCCGGTCACCTTCTCCTGGCTCTTATCGATCAGGGCCTGCAGCATCTCGCGCTCGGGCGAGAACCAGAAACCATTATAGATGAGCTCTGCATATTTCGGCATCAGCTCATCTTTCAAATGGGCTGCGCCGCGGTCGAGTGTGATCGATTCTATCCCACGGTGCGCCTCGAGCAGAATAGTCCCGCCGGGGGTCTCATAGACACCGCGGGATTTCATCCCGACGAAACGGTTTTCGACGAGGTCCAGCCGCCCGATACCATTGGCCTTGCCAAGCTCATTCAGCTTTGCAAGCAGGGTCGCCGGAGACATTCTCTCGCCATTTATGGCTGTGGGATCACCCTTTTCGAAATCGACCGTGATTTCCGTGACGGCATCCGGCGCATCCTCAGGCGAGATTGTGCGCATATGTACATATTCTGGCGGCTCAACCCAGGGATCCTCAAGGACCTTCCCTTCAGAGGATGAATGCAGAAGGTTGGCGTCTACTGAGAAGGGAGCTTCTCCACGCTTGTCTTTGGCGATCGGAATTTGGTTTCTTTCCGCAAATTCAATCAGCGCCTCGCGGCTCTTGAAATCCCACTCACGCCAGGGCGCGATCACATGGATGCCCGGCTCGAGCGCATAATAGCCGAGTTCGAAGCGGACTTGGTCGTTACCTTTGCCTGTCGCGCCATGCGAAACCGCATCTGCCCCCACTTTGCGGGCGATTTCGATTTGCTTTTTGGCAATCAACGGCCGCGCGATGGAGGTTCCGAGGAGATAGAGCCCCTCATATTGCGCATTGGCGCGGAACATCGGGAAAACATAGTCCCGGACAAATTCCTCGCGCAGGTCTTCGATAAAAATATGCTCGGGCTTTATGCCCAGCAATTCCGCCTTTTTGCGCGCAGGCTCCAGCTCTTCGCCCTGACCAAGGTCGGCGGTGAAGGTCACGACTTCGCATCCATAGGTTGTCTGAAGCCATTTCAGAATAATGGATGTGTCGAGGCCGCCCGAATAGGCAAGGACGACGCGTTGGACGGGGGGGCGCTTGGAGGACATGGGCGGACTTTCGGGGCGGCTATTGGGCTTAAAGGGAGACTTGCCGGGCAAACCCGGTCAGATGGCGGCGGACTATAGAGGCGCGCCGGACCCGCGCAAGCCGGCATCCGTTTTTTTTACGCGCCCGAAAAAAGCGCGATGGGCCAACATGACAATCAAGATCGTCAGGAAAGCGGATATCAGGCTGTCTGACAGGTAATGTCCCCCGAAAGCCATTCGGAGGGTCGCCACCCCTGTACCAAAAACCATTGCTCCGATCACGGCCACAGGCCGAACCGCAGGAGGGGTGAGAAGAGCCGGTGCAAGCGTCCAAAAGGCCGAGGAGGCCTCACCGGAAACGAAAGAACAATTGCGGATACATTGCCCGTCGAACCGGTACCATGGCTTGAATTCCCATGGCCCCCCAAATTCCTGCGTCTGAATCGGGCGAGGACGATGGGAATTGTCCTTCAGGGTGACGTTGACCACCAATCCTGGCCCAAAAGCCAGGGTTGTCGCCATGAAGATGACGGCTCGGCCGCCCGGAGCCGGGATCCTTTTCCAGCCGAATTTGGCAAGCCCATAAGCCCCAAAGGCGCAAGCCATGATCACGAAGGGGAGTCCATGCCCGAATTCTCGGAGCATTTCTCCCAACGGTGTAATCCCGATGAAGCGGCCGTCCGCAAAGAATAATTGCGATGCCCAGAGGTCAATGCCTGGGAAAATGGCAAGAAAAAGCCCCACGAGTGTCAGCGCGGCCGAAATGGCCAAAATGGCGGAACGATGCACGACAGACCCTTTTGCTGCGATTCATTCTTCTATCAGGCCCAGCGCCGACGAGAAGGGCTTTCCCTTCGCGCAAGCCTTGCCTAGTTTGCGGACCATGAGCCTTTCACCATCAGAAATCGAGCGCTATGCGCGCCATATTGTGCTCCGGAACGTTGGCGGGCCGGGTCAGCAGAAATTGAAATCGGCGCGCGTGCTGATGGTTGGCGCCGGCGGGCTTGGGTCGCCGGCTCTCCAATATCTCGCAGCAGCCGGGATCGGTACTCTGGGCGTGGTCGATGATGATTTGGTCTCGCTTTCCAATCTGCAGCGCCAAGTACTGCACGCGACAGAAGAGGTCGGCAGACCCAAGGTCGAGAGCGCAGCGCGTTCCATCGCCAGGCTAAACCCCCACGTAGAGGTCCGCGCCCATCAAAAGCGGCTGGATGCCGGAAATGTCGCTGAAATCATTCGCGACTATGACATTGTTGCGGACGGTTCGGATAATTTTGAAACCCGCTATATCGTTTCTGACGCTTGCTATTTTGAGCGCAAGCCGCTCATCACGGCCGCTGTTGGAGCTTTTGATGCATCGCTCACAAGCCTGCGGCCATTCGAGCAAGACGCGCTGGGAAAGCCGCGCCCCACTTACCGTTGCCTTTTCCCGGAATCGCCGCCGGCAGGGACAGTGCCCGCATGCGCCGAAGCTGGCGTCCTTGGCGCCCTGACAGGCATTGTCGGGGCGATGATTGCATTGGAAGTCATTCGCGAGATTGTCGGTTTTGGCGAGAGCCTTCTCGGGCGACTTGTCCTGTTTGATGCACTGAGCATGCGTTTTGAAACCGTCGAATATGAGTGGGACCCCGCGAACCCATTGAATGGACGCAGGTAGACGAGAGCCGCTCGGTCGGTTTTCCCCAGACCATCCACAGGTTCTCAACCGTTTTGGAGAAGGCTTATCAACGGGCGGATGCGGCAGGATATATGTCTGAATCCGAAGTGAAATTTGCTCGTTTTGACGAGCTTGAACGACAACAAACCTTGCTTTATCCGTCATGTCTCAAGGGAGGAACGAGAAATGTCTCTATCGCTTTACCAGGCTTCTGTTCCGGTCATGCTGCAAATGCTCGGCGGGCTCTCAGGCATTTGTGAGAGGGCCTCAGCCCATTGCACCGAGAAGAAGATCGATCCAGCCGCACTTCTAACCGCGCGGCTGTTTCCAAATATGTATATGTTCCAGAAACAGGTTCAGGTCTCGACGGATTGGGCCAGAAATATGGCGTCGATGCTGGCGGGCGTCGATGCGCAAAAGCCTGCAAATGACGAAAAGACATTCGATGATTTGCGGACCCGGATCGCAACCACGATTGCCTTTGTGAAATCAATTGATCCCGCGAAGATCGACGCAGCTCAGGGCCGTGAAATCACCTGGTCTACATCGACGAATACACGCGTGATGCTTGGCGAGGATTTCGCCCTTCATCAGGCTCTCCCGCAATTCTTTTTCCACGTCACCTGCGCTTACGCGATTTTGCGGAGCAATGGCGTCGAGCTTGCAAAGCGCGATTTCATGGGCGATGTGCCACGCGTTAAAGTGCTCTGAGAGGAAGCTAGATTCATGACAATCAATCGCATAGGCGTCGGGCCTCGCATGAGCAAGGCCGTGGTTCACGGCAACATTGTCTACCTTGCTGGTCAGGTCGCAGATAAAACTGTCGGCAAAAGCGTCGCAGAGCAGACACAGGAAATCGTCGGAATCATCGATTCTCTCCTGGCAGAGGCGGGCTCGGACAAGACAAAAATTCTTTCCGCGACAATTTATTTGTCGGAAATAGCGACCTTCCCGGAGATGAATTCGGTCTGGGACAAATGGGTCGTTCAGGGACATACGCCAGCACGCGCGACCGTCGAGGCCAGACTGGTAACGCCCGATTACAAGGTTGAGATAGCGGTCATCGCTGCGGTCTGAGTGAACAGATCGGCAAGATCATCCCGTAACCAAGAAAATAATGGAGTTCGACATGACGCGCGACGAAGCCAAGAAAAAATTGGTTGCAGGTGGTCATATTCTTGAGGCCGTGGGTCAGGGCGACATGACCCGCGGTCACATATCGGTCCGTGTACCTGACGATGCGAACCGCTTCTACATGAAGCCGCATTCCTTCGGTTTTGACGAGATGAACGTCGATAATCTTGTGACCTGCGATCTGACAGGCAACAAGGTCGATGGATGGGCTCCGCGCCACAGCGAGGTTTTCATTCATTCGGAAATCTTCAAACTTCGTCCGGATATCAATTCCATCATTCATACACATCCGACCTATTCCGTTGCCTTTTCGGCTTCCGGGCGGAAGCTGCGGGCGCTCAGTCAGCCGAGCACGCTTTTCGTCGATAATTACGGCGTCTATACAGGTACAATCGACTTGATCCGCTCAACAGTCACCGGGCATGGCGTCGCCAAAGCATTGGCGGATTTTCCGGTTGTATTTTTGAAAAATCATGGCGTGGTCGTTTGTGGCTCTTGCATCGAAGAGGCGGTCATTTTTTCCATCATGCTCGAAAACGCATGTCAGATTCAGATGATTGCTGAAGCAGCAGGTGAGACTGCTTCCGAGTTCCAGCGCGAAGATGTTTTGGCGCTTCGCAAAAATCTTCTCAGCCCCGAGCAGCAGACAATTAATTTTGAATATTTGCGCCGTCGCATCGAACGGCAGGGCTGAAGAGGAGGCGAGGTCAACTCGTCCGGTATCATCGGGAGGAAGTCATGAAGGCTGTCGTGATCCGGGAGTTCGGCCCGCCGGAAGTCATGCAATATGAGACTGTGCCGGATCCCCAGCCGCGACATGGGGAAATCCGGATCAATGTCCATGCAGCAACCGTCAATCGCGTTCTTGACGTGGCTGTTCGCAGGGGTGAGCAGGCCCAGCGTGGCGTTGAACTGCCGCTCATCCCCGGCGTCGATTGTGCCGGTATCATCGATGCTATTGGTCCTGGCGTCACGAAATGGAAGATTGGCGATCGGGTCTGCGCGGCGGGTCGTATGGCGCTCGATCCCTGTAACGAGGATGGTTCTGGCGCGACTGGCCGAGCCGGAATGATGGGGATCAAGCGGCCTGGCGGGTTTGCCGAAAAGGTTTGCGTACCTGCCTGTTCGGCTTTTGCCCTCCCCGGCACGCTCGGCTTCCATGAAGCCGCCGTCGTTATGCGACACTGCCCGACGGCTTGGAATCTTCTCGTCAATATAGCCGGCCTCAAAGCGGGCGAATGGGTTCTGATCATGGGCGCAAGCGGCAATCTTGGAAGCGTCGGAATCCAGATTGCGAAACATGTGATCGGGGCCAAGGTGATCGCTACAGCCGGATCGCGTGAGCGTGCCGATGCGGGGCTCGCTCTTGGTGCCGATCATGCGGTCGATTATTCTACCCAAGATCTGTGTGCTGAAGTCATGCGCCTGACCGGCGGAAAAGGCGTCGATGTCCTTTATGACAATATCGCCAATCCCAAAGTTCTCCCTCAGGCTTTTCATGCCCTGGGAGAGAATGGGCGCCTGGTAACCGCAGGGGCTCATGGCGGTCCGAATGTGACAATCGATTTTTTCCACCTCTACGACAAGAAAATCACCATCCGGGGCATGCCGGGCTCCCGAGACGAGGACCGCCCAAAGTGCTTTGCGGCGGCAGGAGAGGGAAAAATCAAGGTTCGCATCGCTCACGTATTGCCGCTTTCGCGGGCGGTCGATGCGCATCGGATGATGGAATCCGATCCGGGAATGGGCAAAATCGTCCTTGATCCGACTCTCGGCTGAGAGGGCTGGGGGCGCTTCAGTCGCCGGCTTGGGTGACGATTATCTTGAATGACATGCGTCCGGGCCTTATGGGTCAATTGAAACCCTCAAGAGCTGGCCCGCGAATGACCATACGCGTTCATCAAAATGATCTCCCCGACTTGGCGAATTTCAAGGGCAGCGTTGCCATTGATACCGAAACGCTCGGGCTCAACCCCCACAGGGACAGACTGTGTGTCATCCAATTGTCGGCAGGGGATGGAAGCGCGGATGTTGTGCAGATCGCCAAAGGCCAGGCGAGCGCGCCCAACCTTATGAAATTGCTTGCTGATCAAGACGTGACGAAGATTTTTCATTTCGGCCGTTTCGATATTGCCGTTTTGGAAAAAGCCTTCGGGGTTGGCATTAGATCGGTATATTGCACGAAAATAGCGTCGAAACTGGTCCGCACCTATACTGATCGGCATGGACTGAAGGATCTCGTGCGCGAGTTGCTCGGAATTGAGCTTTCCAAGCAACAGCAATCGTCAGATTGGGCGAGCCCCATTTTGACAGACGCACAACTCGCATACGCTGCTTCTGACGTCCTTCATCTCCACGCCTTGAAGGATCGGCTGGACGCTATGCTTCTGCGTGAGGGGCGAATGGAGATTGCGCAGTCTTGCTTCGATTTTCTGCCGGTCAGGGCAAGGCTCGACTTGCTGGGCTGGCCCGAGCAAGACATATTCGCGCACCAATAGTATCGAAAGGTTTGGGTTCGGACCTTGAGCACTAAGGACATGTCCAATGATCGTGGCGCTCCGTCCACGCATCGTGCGCGAGCCTTCCGGGCTGCCGGACGCCATTCCAGGCGCGTGGCGCTTCTCCGGCGCGCCATTATTGGCGGTGCGCTGGTCGGTCTTGTGTCCATTTCAGCTGTAATTTTCTTCAACCCATTCGGGCCGTCGGTTCCAAAGATTTCGATCGTTGGCAGCAATCTCGATGGAACGCGTGTTACCATGGAGCAACCAAGGCTGTCTGGCTTTCGACGCGACGGGCGCCCTTACGAGGTCGTTGCAACCGCCGGTGTTCAGGACGTGCGCCAACCAAACTTGATCGAATTGAGCGAACTCAATGCAAGAATTGGAATGGCGGATCAATCGACAGTTCAAGTAACCGCGGCGACCGCGCTATATGATTCTCTTCGTGAGCTGATGGATTTCAAGTCTGCGGTCCGGATGAAAAGCGCCAGTTATGATATTGACATGAAGAGCGCCAAAATGGACTTCAAGGCAGGAACTGTCATCACCCAAGAGGCCGTCAAGGTTGTTTTGTCTGCAGGCGAGATTCATGCGGAGCGTATGGATATTATCGACAGCGGACAAAGGATCAATTTCGAGGGAAATGTTCGCTCGACTTTCGAATCAAGCGAACATGAACCCGCTGCGTCCAAAGGCAGAACCGAATGAAAAAATCTACTTTGCTCTGCGGTATCGTTTTGGCTGTTGCAGGCATTGGCATTGCAATGGCGGCTGGGCCGGCTCAAAAGCGTTCGGGGCCAAGCCCAGTCTTGCCCGGCGGCAATTCGAGGGCTCCCATTACGGTTGATGCTGCCAAGCTCGAATATTTCGACAAGGAGCAAAGGCTCATTTATTCCGGCGGCGTCCTCGCCCGTCAGGGTGAATCGACCATGCGCGCGACGACTATGGTTGTTTTCCTTCAGAAGGAAGACCAGAGCGCTGGCGGATTGCAGACGGATGCGGGCGGGCGTATCCGACGGATCGAAGCCGCTGGTCCCGTCACGGTCACTCAGATCGATCAGGTCGGCACCGGCGACAGCGGCATTTATGATCGGGCAGAGAATAAAGTTTACCTCATTGGTAACGTCGTTCTCAGCCAAGGATCGAATGTGACCAAGGGCGAACGCGATTCCAAACTCGTTTACGATCTGGATACGGGCTACGCTCAGGTCATTGGCGGTCGTGTGAATTCCATTTTCACTCCCGGATCGCCAGATGCGCCCAAGCCGGCGGAGCGGCGCCCGTCACGTTGAATGATTGATTTAGGCCTTGGTCGCAGTTGCGCCAATTCTCTGCGCAGGTTACGCCAGCCAAGAGAGTTGGAGCTTTGTTGACCAAAGTGCCATCGGACAGGTTTGAAGAAACCCAAATGGGCGCACCCGCAAATTCACCCGAGATCGGGCCCGCCGCCGACGTCTCGTCAGGTGAGGGCTGGCTCGTTGCTTCCGGTCTTGGAAAGACCTATGGCGCCCGCCAAGTCGTCCAAGACGTCAGTCTCGCCGTTCGTCGCGGTGAGGCCGTTGGGCTCCTCGGGCCAAATGGCGCAGGTAAAACGACGGTCTTTTATATGATCACCGGTCTGATCCGCCCGGATAAAGGCGCGATCGATCTCGATGGACACGAGGTGACCTTCCTGCCCATGTATCGGCGGGCCCGCCTTGGGATTGGATATTTGCCGCAGGAAGCGTCCATTTTTCGTGGGCTCAACGTTGAGGACAATATCCGCGCCGTTTTGGAGGTTGCGATAGCCGATCCCGAGCAGCGGGAGCATCAACTCGAGGCCCTGTTGGAGGAATTCGATATCAAGCGCCTCAGGAAGGCGCCCTCGATTGCTTTGTCAGGCGGCGAGCGTCGGCGCTGTGAAATTGCCCGCGCCCTTGCCAGTCAGCCGAGCTTTATGCTTCTCGACGAACCCTTTGCTGGGATCGATCCCATTGCGGTAGGCGATATTCAGCAGCTTGTCCGTCATTTGACCCGGCGAGGCATTGGAGTTCTCATCACGGACCATAATGTTCGTGAGACTTTGGGTCTGATTGATCGAGCCTACATTATCCATTCGGGGCATGTGCTGACCGAGGGCCCCCCCGAAGAGATTGTTGCGAACCCCGAGGTTCGTCGCTTCTATCTTGGTGAGTCGTTCCGGATGTGAATCCAGGCCCGTAGCCGGATAATTAACGAAAACCCGATGAATCAGAGGCGGCCTGGCTTTAGCTGAAGCAGGTACGTAGCTATCGCAGCGGCAATAGTGTATATGCAATTTCTGGGCCGGATACCCGGTCTGGAAAATGTGATTGAGAACCGTTCCTGATGGCGCTTTCGACGAAGCTTATGCTGCGCCAGGGGCAGTCCCTGGTGATGACGCCGCAGCTTTTGCAGGCGATCAAGCTGCTTCAGTTTTCCAATGTTGAATTGAATGCTTTTGTCGAAGAGGAGCTGGAGCGAAATCCGCTGCTCGAACGGGCAGATGATGGTCCAGATCCGGTCGAGGCACCGCCAAGCCGCGAGGCAGAGGATTGGAACGATGGCTCAGATCTTGATCCCGGCGATACAAGTCGAAGCGAAGGCGATTGGGCCAGTGAATCTCTGGCAATCGACACGCATTCGCTTGAATCCGATCTCGGCACAGAAATAGGCAATACATTTGACAATGATCGTGCGCCGACACCGGCCGAACAGCAGCCGTTGCTGGATGCTGCGGGCTTGTCGGCCACATCCTGGAGCGGCGCCACGACCGGAAGCGATGGCGAATCTCCCGATCTTGAAGCCTATGTCGCCGCGCAGATCACCTTGCATGATCATCTTGCCGAACAATTATCGCTGACAATAACCGACGCAATTGGGCGCATGATCGGACACGCGCTGATCGATGCAGTGGATGACGCGGGCTATCTCCGTGAAAGTCCCGAAGAGATAGCCGAGCGTCTTGGCACCTCGATAGAGGCCGTGAATCAGGTCCTTGCCAGAATCCAGCAATTCGATCCGTCCGGCGTCGGGGCACGAAATCTTTCTGAATGTCTTGGCATTCAATTGCGTGAACGAAACAGGCTGGATCCGGCAATGCAGATCCTGCTCGACAATCTACCGCTTCTGGCAAAGCGCGACTTTGTCACCTTGAAAAAACTATGTGGCGTAGATGACGAAGATTTCGCTGAAATGGTTTCAGAAATCCGACATCTCGATCCTAAGCCGGGCCGCGCATTTGGCGGCGGTGTCATTCAGACGGTTGTTCCTGACGTGACGATTCGAGCTGCGCCTGACGGTTCATGGCATGTCGAGCTCAATCCAGAAGGTCTTCCACGCGTTCTGGTTAATCAGACTTATGCTACCCGCGTGTCACGCATGCAAGGAAGCGCTGCGGATAAGTCATTTGTTGCAAATTGTCTTCAATCGGCAAATTGGCTCACTAAATCATTAGAACAGCGTGCAAAAACAATCCTCAAAGTATCCGCAGAAATCGTCAAGCAGCAGGATATGTTCTTTGCTCAGGGCGTTGAACATTTGCGACCGTTGAATCTGAAGACAATTGCCGATGCGATCGGGATGCATGAATCGACCGTGTCTCGTGTCACATCGAACAAGTATATGGCATCCCCTCGTGGACTTTTTGAACTCAAATACTTTTTCACGGCATCTATCCCTGCGCGTTCAGGCGGCGAGTCTCATTCGGCTGAGGCCGTTCGGTTTCGTATCAAGCAATTGATCGACGCAGAAACGATCAACGATATTCTGTCCGATGACGCGATAGTCGTGAAACTTAAAGAACAAAACATAGATATAGCGCGCAGGACTGTCGCAAAATACCGTGAAAGTCTTCGTATTCCGTCTTCTGTTGAGAGAAGACGGGAAAAGATGACTATGCAGCATGATGGATAAGCTCTGATTTATCTCATCATCTGATTGCGCATTGACACGTGCCATAAGCTACGCGAGGCTTGCCAAGGTAGGCTGAATTATTTTGCCTTAACGGTATCTTCTGCTGGAGTTGTTCAAATGAGCTTCAGAATTGCCGGCAAGAATTTTGATCTGGGCAAGGCCCTCCGCCAGCACATAAGCGAACGTATCGAAAGTTTGTGCTCCCGATATCTCCATGGCAGCGTGACCGGACATGCAGTCCTCGATCATGAAGGCTCAGGCTACCGAACCGATTGCACGCTTCATTTGCGTTCGGGCGTGACATTGCATGCCGAGGGTTACGCGCTGGATTCTTATGCAAGTTTCGACGAGGCGGCGAGCCGGCTTGAGCGACGCCTGACACGATATAAACGGCGCATTCAGGATCATCATGGAATTGGCGTATCAAATGGAACGGCTCAGGTTGCTGGTGAGCTATTTGCCGATTATGTCATTCAGGGTCCGGTTGATGAGCAGAGTGAAGCGGGCTTTCACCCGGTGGTTGTGGCCGAACGAAAAAGCCTCCTGAACAGCATGCCGGTTTCGGAAGCGGTTATGGAGCTCGATTTCACAGGAGCTCATGTTCAGGTGTTTCGTCATGCGGCGACTGGTCGGATCAATATGGTTTACCGCCGAACCGATGGAAATATCGGCTGGATTGACTTGGACGCGCAGGATAGGGCATCTGGCGATGTTGCGCCTTGAGGCAGGCGTTTCATGGGGCGGCATGCAAATTGCCTCAGTTTTTCGGGACTCATCAAAGCTGGACCGCCATGTCGCTTAAAGATTTGCTGAATGCCGATGCAATCTTGCCCTCGCTCAAGGTCAATTCGAAGAAGCAGGCCCTTCAGGAGTTGAGCGAAAAGGCTGCGCTTGTTTCGGGTATCCCTCCTCGAGAAATCTTCGACGCGCTTCTGCAGCGGGAGCGTTTGGGATCGACCGGTGTCGGCAACGGGATCGCTATCCCGCACGGTAAACTGCCCAAAGCCGGTCGGATTTTTGCTGTTTTCGCTCGCCTCGAACGGCCGATCGACTATGAAGCGCTTGACGGCGCCCCCGTCGATTTGATTTTCCTCCTGATCGCTCCTGAGACTGCCGGCGCAGATCATTTGAAGGCGCTAGCGCGGGCTGCGCGTATTTTGCGTGACCCGGCCGTAACGGCAAAAATCAGAGCGACAAGGGATGCTGCAGCCCTCTATACCATGCTCGTCCAACCGCCGAGCTCGCAGCACGCTGCCTAAATTAGCGCCAGGCACGCTCACAAAAATTGATTTTATAGGCTTCCGGCCGGGCAGCGATCGCCGCCATGCCCACAAGCACGGCTTCGGGAGCCGTAATGATGCCGACTTGAATATGGCTCACAATCTGAACCATCGGCGCCTTGTTTTCGAAGGCCGCGCGAAAAGCACCCGCATCCAGGACGGGCACAATCCGCGGAATAATGCCGCCTGACAGGAATACGCCTCCCCGGGCGAGAAAGGTCAGCGCCATATCCCCTGCAAAACGGCCCAACAGCCTCCAGAAATGCTGAACCGTTTCTGATTCCGGCCCGGAGGGCAGGGCTAATGCGCGCAGAACGATCTCGGCTGGCCCGAGCGAAGTCTCGCCCTGACCGGCCAGACGCATTCGGGCCCGGTGCAGTCGGGCGAGCCCTGGTCCCGAAAGGATTGTTTCGGCCGTCACGCGGCCATGGGCTTTTTCAATCTCCGGCCAGAGCTCGCTGTCTTCTGGTGAAACAGGCCCGAAATCCGTGTGGGCGGCCTCGCTGGCGAGCGCAAGATGGCGCCCCTCCTCGGAGATGAGCGCAGCCACCCCAAGCCCGGTGCCTGGCCCCAGGACCAAACACGGCCCTCGGCCCTGGGCCTGCTGAGGACTGTCGATCAGATGGACCCAGCCCGGACGGTGGCATGGCAGGGCGAGTGCCTGAGCCTCAAAGTCATTGAGCAACAAACCCTGCGAAAGCCCAAGGTGATAGGCCAGTAGAGGGCCGTCAATGGTCCATTTTGCATTGGTCAACTTCAGGCAGCGGTCCGCAACAGGCCCTGCGCCGCAGGCCAGGAGCGATCGCGGTCGCGGCGCATGGGTGTCACTCAGGACCTGCTCAATGCATTCACCAAGGCCTGAAAACTCCTCGGTCTTTACTGTCGCCAGAAGAACGGGGTCGCGACCGGGCGTTTCTGTGAGCCCGATTCGCGTATTCGTGCCGCCGATGTCGCAGACCATCAGTGGATGTGGGAATTCCACGCCGACACTCCTGTTTCTGTCATTCCGCAACTCGGCAACGAGGCTGCGGTTGCCCCGCCCGAAAGGCAAGCTTGGAAAGGCGCGCCCAACCGAATAAAAGGCGCTATCGAAACCACCGGATCCCAAGACGATGACTTACTCGCACCGCCCGCTTTTCCGTTTCGGCAAAGACAATACACCCTATCGGAAATTGACCAGCGATGGCGTGAAGGTCGAAAAGCTTGGCGAAAGGGAAGTTTTGACCGTCTCGAGCGAAGCCATTCGGTTGCTAGCCGAACAGGCGATGATCGATATCAACCATTTGCTGCGCCCGGGACATCTCGCTCAATTGCGTAAGATCCTCGATGATCCGGAGGCGACGTCGAACGACAAATTCGTTGCCTATGATCTTCTGAAAAATGCGAATATTGCAGCCGGCGGCGTGTTGCCGATGTGTCAGGATACAGGCACGGCCATCGTAATGGGCAAGAAAGGCCGTTTGATCTGGACCGATGGCGATGACGAAGGCGCAATTGCGCAGGGCGTGATTGATGCTTACCACAAGCGTAATCTTCGCTATTCGCAGCTCGCACCTGTATCGATGTTTGACGAGAAGAACACCAAGAACAATCTGCCTGCGCAGATCGAGATCTACGCTGACGGCGAGGACGCCTACAAATTTCTCTTCATGGCCAAGGGCGGCGGATCAGCCAACAAGACCTTTCTCTACCAGGCCACACCCTCGCTGCTCACGCATGACCGCATGATCGCTTTTCTGAAGGAAAAGATCCTGACGCTCGGCACGGCCGCTTGCCCGCCCTATCATCTCGCCATCGTCATCGGCGGCATGTCGGCAGAAATGACGCTCAAGACCGTCAAGCTCGCCTCGGCGCGCTATCTCGACAATCTGCCGACGGAAGGCAGCGAAGACGGCCAGGCTTTCCGCGACCTCGCCATGGAAGAAGAGATTCACAAGCTGACGCAGCAGCTGGGTGTGGGTGCGCAGTTTGGCGGAAAGTATTTTTGCCATGACGTGCGAGTCATTCGGCTGCCGCGCCATGGTGCGTCACTCCCCATCGGTCTTGGCGTTTCCTGTTCGGCGGATCGTCAGGCTGCCGGAAAGATCACGCGTGATGGCGTGTTCCTTGAAGAGCTTGAACACAATCCGGCGACATACCTGCCAGAGATCGAGGATACTTCGCTCGGCGGCGAGGTGGTGAAAATCGATCTCAACAAGCCGATGAAAGAAATTCTGGCGCAATTGTCGAAATATCCGATCAAGACGCGCCTTTCACTGACAGGCACAATTATTGTCGCTCGTGATCTTGCGCATGCAAAATTGCGCGAGCGGCTCGATGCCGGACAAGGCTTGCCGGAATATTTCAAAAATCATCCGGTCTATTACGCAGGCCCTGCCAAGACGCCGGAAGGTTTTGCTTCGGGCTCTTTCGGCCCGACGACAGCAGGCCGAATGGATTCCTTCGTCGATCAGTTTCAGGCAGCAGGCGGCTCAATGGTGATGCTCGCCAAGGGCAATCGGTCAAAGGATGTTCGCGAGGCTTGCGCCAAGCATGGCGGCTTCTATCTCGGCTCGATCGGCGGCCCGGCTGCGCGTCTCGCACAGGACTGTATCAAGAAAGTCGAAGTGCTCGAATATCCCGAGCTCGGCATGGAAGCGATCTGGAAGATCGAAGTTGAGGACTTTCCGGCCTTTATCGTCATTGACGATAAGGGAAATGATTTCTTTAAAGAGCTCAATCTCGGCTGATCAGCGAAGAAATTATGAATGGATGATTGGCACGTGTAACGGTCTTGGCATGGCGCTTAATGCCACGTCGTCGCAGCCAGCACGAGACCGATCATCCACACCGCCTGCAGAACGGGATTGGAGAGCGCATTGCGATCCAGTCTCGTCGAAATGCGTTCATCGATCACATAGGCGAAAATGGTCACCGTTAGCGAGAGAAGCGGTGTGCGACTAAGATAGACCCAGAGCGCGAAACCGCCCCTCCTTCGTTCATTAGCCGCGCAGGGACGCGCCTGTTTTCTTCGTCACTTCAGCGACGATCTTCTGCATCACGGATTCAATTTCCGTATCCGTCAGCGTCTTTTCACGCGGTTGCAAAGTGACGCTGATGGCGACGGATTTCTTGCCCTCAGGGATGCCGGTTCCCTGATAGATATCGAAGACATTCGCACCCGTAATCAGCGCGCGATCGGCGGTTTGTGCGGCCTTGAGGATGTCGCCGGCCTGAACCGTAACATCGACGATAAAAGCGAAATCGCGTTCAAGCGGCATCAGGTCCGACATGTCGAGTTTCGGCTTTACTTTGGTCGGCTTGGCCTTGGGCGCAGGGATCGCATCGAGAATAATCTCGAAGCCGCAGACCGGCCCCCCGACATCGAGCGCGGCGAGCACGCGCGGGTGGAATTCACCAAACCAGCCAATGATGTTTTTCGGTCCGAACTGCAATGTTCCGGAGCGGCCTGGATGGAGGAAGGACGGACCGCCGGCAACCACCTGAAGACCGCCTGAGGCAATGCCAAGAGCCCCGAGAAGCGCGAGGACATCGCTCTTTGCGTCGAAAACATCGACATTGCGCGCCGCTCCCGTCCAGTGACGGCCTGCGCCAGAAATACGCGCTGTGCCGCGACGGATTGCAGCGGCGCTCATGCGCTGGTCATTTTCACCGTCGCCCTTGAAAATTTGACCAACTTCGAACAGGGCGAGATCGCCAATACCGCGATCTGCATTACGCTGTGCGGCTGCAAGCAAGCCCGGCAGCAGGCTCGGGCGCATGTCGGAGAGATCGGCTGCAATCGGATTGGCAAGCGTCAATTCTTTTGTGCCGCCACCGAAGAGCTCAGCCTTTTCGTGCGAGATGAAAGACCAGGTCACTGCTTCTACAAGACCCTGAGATGCCAGGGTACGACGAGCCAGTCGCGTACGTTTTTGCAGAAGCGTCAGGATGGGCGCGGGAATTTCCGCACTCTCTCGCGTCAGTGGGGTCGAGACAACACGATCCAGACCGGCAATGCGCACGATTTCTTCGACCAGATCGGCTTTGCCTTCAACATCCGCACGCCAGGTCGGAACTTTCACAAAGACACGGTCGGCATTGGTGGCTTGACGCAAAACGTCGAAGCCAAGTTTTTCGAGAATGCCCGCCATGTTCGAGGGATCGAGATCGAGCCCCGCAAGCCGGCGTACCTCGCTCCACGGGAAATCGATTGTATGCGATGGCTTTTCGACAGATCCCGCGACCGTCAATTCGGAGGCTTCGCCGCCGCAGATTTCAAGCACGAGATGCGTGGCGAGTTCGGCGCCCGGAATACAGAAGGCCGGATCAACGCCGCGCTCGAACCGATAGCGCGCATCCGTGACGATGCCGAGCGAACGGCCCGCGCGCGCGATGGTCAGCGGGTCCCAGAGCGCGGATTCGATCAGCACATCGGTTGTGGTCTCGTCGCAGCCAGACGCCTCGCCGCCCATGATGCCGGCGATAGACTCAACGCCCTTGTCATCGGCAATCGCAATGACCGAGGGATCAAGCTTGTAGGTCTTGCCATCGAGCGCAAGAATCTCTTCGCCCTCTTTCGAGCGGCGAACAACGAGCTTGCCCGAGACCTTCTTGGCATCGAACACATGCAAAGGACGGCCGCGGTCGAAGGTGAGGTAATTGGTGATGTCGACGAGCGCATTGATCGGGCGAAGACCGATGGATGTCAGACGTTTCTGCAACCATGCAGGCGACGTGGTGTTTTTGACGCCACGGACCAGACGGAGGGCAAAAGCCGGTGCGAGATGGGCATCATCCGCCGTGAAGTCGAGCTTCACATTCACGGGGCACGCGAAGGCACCGGGAATGGGCTTGATCGGGCGGTCTTTCAGCTTGCCGAGACCTGCGGCGGCAAGATCGCGTGCAATGCCATGCACGCCTGCTGCATCGGCGCGATTGGGCGTGAGGTTGATTTCGATAACGGGATCGCCAAGACCAGCGAAATCAACGAACCGCTGGCCAGGCTGTGCTGCAGCGTCTAGCTCCATAATGCCGTCATGATCGCCCGACAGATCGAGTTCTGCCGCGGAGCAAAGCATGCCGAGCGATTCCACGCCGCGGATGACGCCCTTGCCGAGCGTGAATTTCTTGGCCGGAATATAGGTGCCCGGTGCAGCGAAAACGGTCTTCAAGCCTGTGCGCGCATTCGGTGCGCCGCAGACGACCTGCACAGGCGCGCCCGCGCCAATATCGACCATGCAGACACGCAGGCGATCCGCATCGGGATGCTGCTTGGCGTCGAGCACATGGCCGACGACAAAATCCTTCAATACATCGGCAGGGTCGAGGACATGTTCGACCTCAAGTCCGATGCGTGTCAGCGTTTCGACGATCGTGGTGAGCGAAGCGTCGGTCTCGAGGTGATCCTTGAGCCAGGAGAGCGTGAATTTCATGTCGTCTCTCCTTACGAGCTCAGGCCGCCGGCCAGCGTCGGCAGGTCGAGCGGGCGAAACCCGTAATGCGACAACCAGCGCACGTCGGCTTCGAAGAAGGGCCGCAGATCCGGCATGCCGTATTTCAACATGGCGATGCGGTCTATGCCCATGCCCCAGGCAAAGCCTTGATATTCATCTGGGTCGATGCCGCAATTGCGCAGCACGTTCGGGTGCACCATGCCGCAGCCGAGGATTTCAAGCCAATCCTCGCCCTCGCCAAAGCGAATTTCGCCACCCTGTCGCTTGCACTGGATATCGACTTCCATCGACGGTTCCGTGAAGGGAAAGAAGGAGGGACGAAAACGCATCTTCACATTCGGCACTTCGAAAAAGGCCTTGCAGAATTCTTCGAGAATCCATTTCAGATTGCCCATATGCGCTGTCTTGTCGATGACAAGACCTTCGACCTGATGGAACATGGGCGTATGCGTCTGGTCGGAATCGCAACGGTAGGTGCGACCTGGACAAATCACGCGAATGGGCGGCTTCACATTCAGCATTGTGCGAACTTGCACGGGGCTCGTATGCGTGCGCAGCAATTTGCGCGTGCCATCTTCTTTTCGATTGAAGAAGAATGTGTCGTGCATTTCACGGGCGGGATGGCCGTCTGGAAAATTCAGTTTGGTAAAGTTGTAATCGTCGCTTTCGACGTCCGGGCCTTCCGCGATGGAAAAGCCCATATCGGCGAAAATGGCGGTGAGTTCGTCCATCACCTGACTGATGG
>CANHAW010000002.1 GCA_947458675.1 Beijerinckiaceae bacterium | reverse complement strand
GTCGTCTTTTTCATTTTTCTGGTTGCCAATATCGGCGGCTCGCTCACGCCGATAGGCGACCCACCGCTGTTTCTTGGTTTTCTGCGCGGCGTCGATTTCACCTGGACATTGGTGCATCTGTGGCCACAAACGCTTTTTTGCTCCATCATCCTGCTTGGTCTTTTCTTCCTGATCGACAGCTGGCTCTATCGCAAGGAAGGCATTGTCGCCCCCGACCCGACGCCTGATTCACGCGTCCATGTCACGGGCCTCGTCAATCTTGCGTTGATCGGTGTGGCCATTGGCGCAATCATTCTCAGCGGCGTCTGGAAACCCGGCATATCCTTTGAAATT
This sequence comes from Beijerinckiaceae bacterium, assembly GCA_947458675.1. Lineage (GTDB taxonomy): Bacteria > Pseudomonadota > Alphaproteobacteria > Rhizobiales > Beijerinckiaceae > Terripilifer. The sequence continues at coordinate 22,259 of CANHAW010000002.1, read as the reverse complement.
CTGGGCACAAAAGTGCAGCTGCAAAATCTCGTGCGCGAAGGCGTGATGATAGTGGTGACTTTCGCCTCACTCGCCCTGACGAAAAATGCCGATCGCGACATGAATGGATTCGAATGGGGGCCAATCGAGGAAGTGGCAAAGCTTTTCGCTGCCATTTTCATCACCATCGTGCCGGTCATGGCCATGCTTGCAGCAGGCAAAAACGGCGCCTTTGCACCGCTTGTCGCGCTGGTGAGCGATGCGAATGGAGCACCCAACAATGTCGCCTATTTCTGGCTCACAGGCGCGCTTTCGTCCTTCCTCGACAATGCGCCGACCTATCTCGTCTTCTTCGAACTGGCAGGCGGCAATGCGCATGTGCTGATGAAGGAAATGACGGGAACGCTGATCGCCATTTCGCTCGGCGCCGTCTATATGGGCGCCAATACTTACATCGGCAATGCACCCAATTTCATGGTCTATGCCATTGCGCGCCGCGCCGGCGTCAATATGCCGAGTTTCTTCGGCTATATGCTCTGGTCGGGCGCAATTTTGATCCCGCTGTTCCTGGCCGTGACATTCCTGTTCATGAAGTGACCCGTCATTGCGAGCGAAGCGAAGCAATCCAGAGCCGCCGCTTGCTCTGGATTGCTTCGTCGCTCCGCTCCTCGCAATGACGAAAAACAAAAACGCCGCCCAATCGGGCGGCGTTTTCTTATTTCGTATCCGAAAACCTTACTCGGCAGCGATCTTCGAGACCGGCGCAGCCTGGCGAACCTTCTCGTCGACATGGCTTTCGAAATTGACGAAGTTCTTCTTGAACATTTCGCGCAGATGCTTGGCTGTCGCAGCAAAGTCCGACTTGGAAGCCCAGGTCTTCACCGGATCGAGAATGTGGGGCTCGACACCCGGCACGGAGACCGGAACGGCCAGACCGAAATAGGGATCGGTGCGGAAGTCCACTTTCGACAGCGAGCCGTCGAGCGCGGCAGTCAGCAGGCGACGCGTCACGCGGATCGGCATGCGGCGACCAACGCCTTCCTTGCCGCCGGTCCAGCCGGTGTTGAGCAGCCAGCAATCGACATGATGCTTGGCGATGAGCTCGCGCAGCAGATTGCCATATTCTGAAGGATGCAACGGCAGGAAAGGATGGCCGAAGCAGGTCGAGAATGTTGCTTCCGGCTCGGTGACGCCCTTTTCCGTGCCAGCCACTTTCGCCGTATAACCGGAGAGGAAGTGATACATGGCCTGAGCCGGATCGAGCTTGGCAATCGGCGGCAGAACGCCGAAAGCATCGCAGGTCAGCATGACAATGTTTTTCGGATGGCCGGAACGGCCCGTCTCCGAAGCATTGGAGATGAAATCGAGCGGATAGGCGATGCGGGTGTTTTCCGTCTTCGAATCATCGTCGAAATCGGGCTGGCGCGTGACGGGATCGAGAACGACATTCTCCATCACCGTGCCGAAACGCTCGGTCGTCGAATAGATTTCCGGCTCGGCTTCCTTCGAAAGCTTGATCGCCTTGGCGTAGCAGCCGCCCTCAAAATTGAAGACGCCTTCCTTCGACCAGCCATGCTCGTCGTCGCCAATGAGGATGCGGTTCGGATCGGCCGAGAGCGTCGTCTTGCCGGTGCCCGACAGGCCGAAGAAAATGGCGACTTCGCCTTCCTTGCTGACATTGGCCGAGCAATGCATCGGCATGACATTCTGCTTGGGCAGAACGTAATTGAGATAGGTGAAGACCGACTTCTTCATTTCACCAGCATAGCTGGTGCCGCCGATCAGCATGATCTTGCGCGTGAAGTCGATGGCGACAATGGTCTCCGACTTGCAGCCATGGCGCTTGGGATCGGCCTTGAAGGTCGGCAGATCGATAATGGTCAGGTCCGGCGTGTAATTGGCAAGCTCTTCGCGGCGGGGCCGGATCAGCAGATTGCGAATGAAGAGCGAGTGCCAGGCGAATTCGCAGATGACGCGCGGCTTGCAGCGGAAGGCCGGATCGGCGCCGCCATACAGATCCTGAACGAAGAGATCCTTGCCTTCGGCATGTTTGATGAAGTCGGCAAGCAAGACTTCGAAATTTTCCGGCGAGATCGAATTATTGTTTTCCCACCACATGGTTTTGTCGGTGGTGGCATCGCGGACCGTATGTTTGTCCTTGGGCGAGCGGCCGGTGTGAATACCGGTCTCGGCATTGATCGCGCCGCCGGGAACCAGAACCGCCTCGCCGCGGCGCAGGGATTCCTCATAGAGCATCGGGGCTTCGAGATTATAGGCGATGGTTCCGAGGTTCTTCAGGCCAAACTTCTCGACCGGGAACGACGGATTGAACATTCCGATAGTTGTCATCGCCTTCTCCAAGATGATCCGGCGCCGGCAAACTGCGGCGGGCGGCGCTCAGGAATAATGAAGCGACCCTTTATTCCGCAGGAGGCAGAAGGGCAAGCATAAGATGGCTTTCCCTCTCTTCAGGACACATCTTTCGCGCTGCACAAATTAACTTGGAGATCAGGATCTTGCGCTTGCAGCCAGCGCAACGAGGCAGGCGCGCAGATCGGCGGGGCCCTGGATGGGGCTGGGGAAAACCAGCCGCACGGCAAGGTCCCCGCTCATCAGGTCCATGCCTTCGGGATCAATGCCGCTGGCACGCCACCGGCCAGCGGGCGCCCGGCCTATTTTTTCTGCATAGAGGGCCAGGGCATCGGCATGGTCGGCATTCATATGGTCGATCGCATCCTGCTCGGCCTGCGCCAAAGCGGCAGCGCCTGAGAGATCGAGCAGCAGCTCGCCCCCTTCATAGGAGGCCGCCTTTGCAAAGCCGCCGTTGAGATGGGCGCGGGCGATATCAAGCCGCCAGAAGGAGAAATCGCCAAAATCGGCGTAAAGCGCCGATTTGGGGTGGCGGGCGAGAAAACGCCGCCGGGCGGCCTCCCGCTCGCTCCCCTCCAGCCGCAGGGCGCTCCCCGAAACCGCCAGGCGCGGATGGGCCAGCGGGTCGCCCTTGCCGGTCTCGGCCAGCAGGATCGAGGCCCGGGCGTCGCGGGCGAGATATTGAGTATGGGCCGAAAGGCCGGACATCAGGAGAAGCGGGGCGCCGTCCATGGCAGTGGCCACATTGACCAGCGAGGCAAAGGGCCCCCCGTCCCGGTCGAGCGTGGCCAAAGTCCCCGCCCTGATCGAGCGCAGCAGGCGGCGCGCCTCGGCAAGCCCGTCATAGCCGGGCGGCAGTTCGAATGTCCGCTCCTCGCGGGGCTCGGATTGGCTCATGCAGCTCTCCTGCTGGCGGGTGGTCATCCGACCGTCCGATGACTATATATTGCCAATCGTCCCGGAAGGGCCAGAAGGCCTGTCCCCGTTTTAAGTGAACCTTTCGGCAACGGCCAAGTTATCACCGCGGTGCGGTCACATTTCGGCCAGCAAAGAAGCCGATTCTGGCGACCGCCGCGACCAAGCCGGGTCGGGCTTCTGCGGTCCTGCAACGGACCCAATTAGGTTGAGAGATCCATGCCGACAATCGCCCTCGTCGATGACGATCGCAACATTCTCACCTCGGTCTCCATCGCTCTTGAGGGCGAAGGCTACCGCGTGCAGACCTATACCGATGGCGCCAGCGCGCTGGACGGATTGAAAACCAATCCGCCCGATCTCGCCATTTTCGACATTAAAATGCCGCGCATGGACGGGATGGAATTGCTCCGCCGCCTGCGGCAGAAATCCGATCTTCCGGTGATCTTCCTCACCTCCAAGGATGAAGAGATCGACGAATTGTTCGGCCTGAAAATGGGCGCCGACGATTTCATCCGCAAACCCTTCTCGCAGCGCCTGCTGGTGGAGCGCGTCAAGGCCATTCTGCGCCGTGCCAATCCGAAGGAAGCCGCGGCACAGAAAGAATCGGAGGCAAAAATTCTTGAGCGCGGCCTGCTCAAAATGGACCCCGAGCGCCACACCTGCACCTGGAAGGGAGAGCCGGTCACGCTGACCGTCACGGAATTCCTCATCCTGCAGGCCCTCGCCACGCGCCCCGGCGTCGTCAAAAGCCGCAATGCATTGATGGATGCAGCCTATGACGATCAGGTCTATGTCGACGACCGCACGATCGACAGCCACATCAAGCGGCTACGCAAGAAATTCAAAATCGTTGACGACGATTTCGAGATGATCGAAACGCTTTACGGCGTCGGGTACCGGTTCAAGGAGGCCTGACGACTCTTCTGCCTTTCTCTTCTGCCCGTTACGGTGGCGGCTGCGGCCGCCATCTTTCTTGATGGAGCAATATGAGCGTCGAAGCGGACAACAACCGAATGGCGTCGACGCGCGCCCGCGAAGAGGGCGTGCGAACGCGCAATCGCGTGCGCCTGCGTCGCTTCCTGTCCGCCATCGGTGCGCGGCTCTCCTCCTCATTGACGCGACGCATTCTTGTTCTCAACATTGGCGGGCTGGTCGCGCTGCTTGTCGGCTTTCTCTATCTCAACCAGTTCCGTGCCGGCCTGATTGAGGCACGTGTGCAAAGCCTGCAAACGAAAGGCGAGATCATCGCGGCAGCGGTCGCGGCCTCCGCCACGGTGGAAACCGATGCGCTGGCGCTCGATCCTGAAAAGCTGCTGCAACTTGCACCCGGCCAGATTTACGGCCGCGACGAAAACGAAACCGGCCTTGAATTTTCGATCAATCCGGAGCGCATCGGCCCGGTGCTGCGCCGCCTCGTCTCGCCGACGCGCACACGCGCGCGCATCTATGATCGCGACGGCTATCTGCTGATCGATTCGCGTTCGCTGACAGCAAGATCCAATATTCTGCGTTTCGATCTGCCCGCCGCAGGGCAGGAAGACAAACCGGCCAGTTTTCTCGAGCGCATCTGGACCGTTTCAAAACGCTGGTTCACCGGAACGGATCTGCCGCTTTATGAAGATATCGGCGCCGGCAATGGCCGCGCCTATCCAGAAGTCGAGCGCGCGCTGACCGGCGTGGCTGCCTCGGTCGTGCGCGTCAATGCGCGGGGCGAGACAATCGTCTCGGTGGCCGTGCCGGTACAAAGATTCCGCGCGGTGCGCGGCGCCCTTCTGATGTCGACGCAAGGCGGCGATATTGACAAAATCATCGCCTCCGAACGCTGGGCGATCTTCCGCGTCTTTCTTGTCTCCGCCGGCGTGATGTTCCTTCTGTCGCTCTTTCTCGCGGGCACGATTGCGGGACCGATGCGTCGTCTTGCAGAAGCTGCCGACCGTGTGCGACGCGGTATCAAGTCGCGGCAGGAAATACCTGATTTCACCGACCGCGCCGATGAGATCGGCCATTTGTCGGGCGCTTTGCGCGATATGACGAAAGCGCTCTACAACCGGATCGAGGCGATTGAAAGTTTTGCCGCCGATGTTGCGCATGAATTGAAAAATCCGCTGACCTCTTTGCGCAGCGCCGTCGAGACATTGCCGCGGGCGCGAACGGAAGAAGCCAAGGCGCGCCTGCTCGAAGTCATCCAGCACGATGTGAAACGGCTTGATCGTCTGATCAGCGACATTTCCGATGCCTCACGGCTCGACGCGGAACTGGCGCGCGCCGATTACGAGCCCGTCGATCTCGCCCGCCTCGTCACCGCCATTCGCGATCTTGCCAATGAGGTTAATCGCGACGATGGCGTGACGGTCAGCATGGACATCGCCCCGCGCGATCCTTCGCGGCAGGGTCTCGATTTTTTTGTGTCCGGCCACGATTCGCGGCTAGGCCAGGTGGTGCATAATCTCGTCGACAATGCCTGCTCCTTCTCGCTTCACAACGGCAATGTGCGCGTGGCGCTGCGCCGGGCGCGGGCGAGCGGACGCAATGGGCAAATACAGGACGGCATTGAAATCATCGTCGATGATGACGGGCCAGGCATTCCAGACCATGCCATGGAGCGGATTTTCGAGCGCTTCTACACCGACCGACCGCAGCAAGGCTTCGGCCAGAACAGCGGACTGGGTCTTTCCATTTCACGCCAGATCATCGAGGCGCATGGCGGCTGGATCCGCGCCCAGAACCGCACGACCCCCTCGGGCGATGTGCTCGGCGCGCGATTTACGGTCTGGCTGCCGGCTGCATCCCGATGACGCCGATACCGACGATCCATGGCTGCGCTGTACTCATCGGGGAAACAGGCGTCTTGATCCGCGGCCCCTCGGGTGCTGGAAAATCGACCCTTGTTCTCGCCCTGATCGAAGCAGCCAATGCACGCGGCCTCTTCGCCCGCCTCGTTGCCGATGACCGCGTCCGGCTTGTGGCGGCCAGCGGGCGGCTGATCGCCTTGCCCCATCCAGCCATTGCAGGCCTGATCGAGGAAAGGGGGCAGGGCATTTTAGAGCGCCCCCATGAAGACAGCGCCCGGATCGGCCTGATCGTCGATCTGGCGGCAAGCCCGGATCGCCTGCCCGAGCCCCAAGAGGCGCGCATGAGCCTGGAGGGGATCGAATTGCCCCGTCTCAGCCTGCCTGCCGACCTGCCCCTTGCCAGCGCCACGCGCCGCATCCTGGGCTTTTTTTAGGGTGGCCTCGGGCGGCTCGCGCATTTTACTTGCCAATTTCGTCGCAACGCACAAAATGGCGCCTCCCGAGCGGGGCGGTTTCACGGCCGGCCCGCCACGTCATTCTGCAGGAACGGTAATTCTGATGATCGGCATGGTCCTGGTGACCCACGGCCATCTCGCGACCGAGTTTCGCGCGGCTCTGGAACATGTCGTCGGTCCGCAGAAGCAGATCGCGACGGTCACCATTGGTCCCGAAGACGATATGGAACAGCGCCGCAAGGATATTGTGGCGGCGGTCCATCAGGTCGATACGGGAGACGGTGTTGTCGTGCTGACCGACATGTTCGGCGGTACGCCCTCCAATCTCGCCATTTCCGTTATGGATGGCTCAGGTGTCGATGTGGTTGCCGGCATCAACCTGCCGATGCTCATCAAGCTCGCCTCGGTTCGCGAAGAAGTCTCGCTTGAGCAAGCCGTCGTTCAGGCGCAGGATGCAGGCCGCAAATATATTTCGGTGGCAAGCAGGATCCTGAGCGGCAAATGAGTTCCGAACTGACTGAAGACGGGCAACCCTGCCCTCCGGCTCCCGTTTTCGCCGATGGCGTGTCGCGTGAAATGCCCATCGTCAACCGCAAGGGCCTGCATGCCCGGGCGACCGCAAAATTCGTCCAATGCGTGGAACGCTACGAGGCGGAAATCACCGTCACACGCTGCGGCGAGACGGTCGGCGGCCTCTCGATTATGGGTATTCTGACCTTGGGCGCCGGTATTGGCACGACGATCACCGTCTCAGCCCGCGGCCCGCAGGCGCAAGAAGCCATCGATGCTTTGGCTGAACTCGTTGCCAATCGCTTTGGCGAGGACGAATAGGCGGCGCCTATTGGTCGCTCAGCTGAGAAGCTTGCGCCGATAATCGATCAGTCCCGCCGTGCTTGCATCAAGCGCTGAAAGATCAGCCTTGTCATCGCTGACGATTGGCGCAAGGCGGCTTGCCAGTTCCTTGCCGAGCTCAACGCCCCATTGATCGAAGGCGTTAATGTCCCAGATCGCAGATTGCACGAAAACCTTGTGCTCATAGAGCGCGATCAGCCGACCCAGCATCATTGGATCGAGGCGGCGATACAAAATCATGCTGGAGGGTCGATTGCCGGCAAAAACCTTGTGCGGCGCCAGCTGCGCAGCCTCATCCGCATTCATGCCGGATTTGGCCAGCATGGCATCGACATCCCCGCGCGAACGACCGCGCATCAGGGCTTCGGCTTGCGCCAGGCAATTGGAGAACAGCAAGCGATGATGATGCGCATCTGCATCAATGGGCTCGGCGGCGACAAGAAAATCGACCGGCACAATATCCGTGCCCTGATGCAGCATCTGGAAAAAAGCATGCTGGCCATTGGTGCCGGGCTCGCCCCAAATAACCGGTGCCGTCGACATTTTGACCGGCCCGCCTTCGCGCCGCACGGATTTGCCGTTCGATTCCATATCGAGTTGCTGCAGATAGGCGGGAAAGCGCGCCAGTCTTTGATCGTAAGGGATCACAGCATGGGTGCCAAAGCCCCAGATGTTACGATACCAGATGCCAAGAAGTCCCATAATGACGGGGATATTTTCATGCAAAGGCGCTTGCGTGAAATGATCGTCCACCTCATGACCGCCACGCAGAAAATCATCGAAATTATCCGGCCCGATAGCAATCGCCAGCGCCAGACCGATGGAAGACCAGATCGAATAGCGCCCGCCAACCCAATCCCAGAAGCCGAAGACGCGATCGTCGCGAATGCCAAATCTTTCCACGAGATCGAGCTTGGTCGAAACAGCAGCAAAATGATCGCCGACCGCGCTCTCGCCCAAAGCGGCAACAAGCCGTGCTCGGGCGCTCGCCGCATTGGTCATCGTTTCCTGCGTGGTGAAAGTCTTGGACGAGACGATAAACAAAACTGTCGCCAGATCGAGACCGGCAAGCGTATCGCTTAAATCCGCACCATCGACATTGGACACGAAATGCAGGCGCAGGCCCTTTTGTGCGAAGGGCGACAAAGCCCGCGCCGCCATGGCGGGGCCGAGATCCGATCCGCCGATCCCTATATTGACAATATCGGTGAAAGGCTTGCCCGTTGCACCGCGAAATGCGCCGGAGCGAATCCCTTTGGCAAAGCCATAGACTTTTTCGCGCATGGCAAAAATATCGGGCATGACATCGCGACCCGCGACCATGACTTTGCGACCGGAGAAATTGCGCAAAGCCATATGCAGCGCCGGGCGATGCTCTGACACATTGACAGCTTCGCCAGAAAAGAGGGCGGCGCGCTTCTCCTCGAGTTTTGCGGCACGTGCCAGCGACAGGAGATGGGCGAGCGTTGCATCATTGATGCGATGTTTCGAATAGTCGAAGAGCATGTCGCCAAGGCGCAGCGACAGACGTTCGAAACGCCGGGCATCCTGCGCGAAAAACTCTGCCATGGTGTGATGGCCGATTTCGACGCGATGCGCCTCGAGGGCCGCCAGTGCCGCACCCACATCCCTGTCCACCATCGATCCCGCTCCGATTCACCTAGCGCCAATCTGCCCCGGCGCAGATGACTGCGAGATTAATGACAAGCTGGCCTGAGGCACCCCTCTCCTATATGGGTTGCCGGGAACATGTATCGATCCCTGAGTTTTTGATGGCCCCCCCGATTCTGCTGCTTCAGGACGTGACCCTCACCATTGGCGGTAAGCCTTTGCTGGATGGGGCGGAATTGTCGGTTTCGCCGGGCGAGCGGATCTGCCTTGTCGGCCGCAATGGATCGGGCAAGTCGACGCTTTTGAAAATCGCCGCCGGCATGATCGAAATGGACGCCGGCACACGGTTTTTCCAGCCCGACGCGACGGTCCGCTACCTCCCGCAGGAGCCTGACCTGTCTGGTTTTGAGACCGTTCTGGCCTATGTCGAGGCGGGACTTGGCCCCTCCGATGATGCTTATCGCGCCCGCTATCTCCTTAACGAGCTCGGCCTCAGCGGTGAGGAAGACCCCGCAAGCCTCTCTGGCGGCGGGGTGAGGCGTGCGGCTCTGGCAAGAGTGCTCGCGCCAGAACCCGATCTTTTGTTTCTCGATGAGCCGACCAACCATCTCGACCTGCCGGCCATCGAATGGCTGGAGAGTGAATTGGCCTCGCTGCGTTCAGCACTTGTGCTCATCAGCCACGACCGACGCTTCCTGCAAAATCTGTCCCGCGCCACGATCTGGCTCGACCGCGGTCGCACCAAAAGACTGGACCGCGGCTTTGGCGCTTTCGAGGAATGGCGCGATAAATTGCTCGAAGAGGAAGAGACCGAGCGCCACAAGCTCGACCGCCTGATCGTCAATGAAGAACATTGGGTGCGCCATGGCGTCAGCGCAAGGCGCAAGCGCAATATGGGACGCATGGCGCGGCTGGGCGATCTGCGCCAGCAACGGCGCGAGGCCCGCAAGGGCGTCGGCGATGTGAAACTGGCGGCAAGCGAGGCGCGAACTTCCGGAAAACTCGTCGTTGAGGCGCAAAACATTTCAAAAAGCTTTGGCGAGCGCGCCATTGTCAAAGACTTTTCCACGCGCATTTTGCGCGGCGACCGGCTCGGTATTGTTGGACCCAATGGCGCAGGCAAGACAACGCTGCTCAATTTGATCACCGGCCAGATTGAAGCCGACAGCGGCACAATCCGCCTTGGTGCAAGCCTCGAAATGGCAACGCTCGATCAAAGCCGCCGTGCGCTGAAGCCGGACTGGACGCTCAAAGATGCGTTGACCAATGCCGGCGGCGATTGGGTCGAAATCAACGGCGAGCGCAAACATGTCATCGGCTATATGAAGGATTTTCTCTTCGCGCCCGAACAGGCGCGAACGCCGATTGCGCGTCTTTCGGGAGGAGAGCGCGGACGATTGATGCTGGCGCGGGCGCTGTCGCTGCCCTCCAATTTTCTCGTGCTTGACGAGCCGACCAACGATCTCGATCTCGAAACGCTCGATCTGCTGCAGGAAATGCTGACCGATTATCCCGGCACAGTGATCGTTGTCAGCCATGATCGCGATTTTCTCGACCGTGTCGCCACATCCATTCTGGTGGCCGAGGGCCAAGGCAAATGGATTGAATATGCGGGCGGCTATTCGGACATGGTGACGCAACGCGGCGCCGGCGTCAGCGCGCCGTCGGGTGCCGCAAAACAGAAAGCAACCGCAAAAGAAACGGCAGCCCCGCCGCAGGAGAAGAAAAAGCTCTCCTTCAAGCACAAGCATGCGCTGGAAACCCTGCCCGCCAAAATCGCCGAATGGCAAAAGAAATGCGATCTCCTGCAGGCGAAACTCGAACAGCCCGACCTCTATACAAAGGACCGCGCCGCTTTCGACCGTTTCAGCCAGGAAATGGCGCAGGCCCAAAACCAGATCACAAAGATGGAAGAGGAATGGCTTGAGCTGGAAATGATGCGCGAAGAGCTTGAAGGATAGCGCGTCTCCCGGCATGATCGCGCGGGAGAGGGCGATCAAAACAGACGCCCCGCCGGGAGGTCCAAATGTCCAGGAAATTCGGCGCGCCTTTGGCCGCGTCTCTTGTCTGCGCTACTTTACTCGCCAGCGCGCCTGTTGCCGCGCAAAGCACAGGCGATTGGCCTAGCCGGAACATCACATTGGTAGCGCCCCAGCCGCCCGGCGGCGGCTTTGACACAGTGGCGCGCGTGCTGGCCGACCGCATGCGGCCCATTCTTGGCCAAACCATCATCGTTGAAAACCGCACGGGCGCAGGAACGCGCGTGGGCACACAATCGGCCGCCAAAGCACCGGCCGATGGCTATACGCTGATGATCGGTGCGCTCTCCAATATGGCTCTGAATCCGGGCCTTTATGACAATCTGCCCTATGATCCGCTGAAAGATTTCAAACTCGTCGGCATGGCCGTGACATGGTCCTATACGCTTGTTGCGCGCAAGGATCTGCCGATGAGCGATCTGAAGGACGTGATCGCTTTCGCCAAAGCCAATCCTGAAAAACTCACTTTTGCATCAGCTGGTCTGGGATCGGGACAACATATTGCCAGCGCTGTCATGGCGAGAATGGCTGGCGTGAGAATGACGCATGTGCCCTATCGCGGCTCGCAGGATGCCTATCAGGATATTCTGGGGGGACGCGTCGATCTCTTCTTCGATATTTCATCGGCTGCAAAATCGCAGGTGGATGCTTGCAACGTGAAAGCACTCGCCGTCTCGTCCAAAGAGCGTCAGCCGATCCATCCCAATGTGCCAAGTGTTTTTGAGACGGGCATAGCACCGCTCGACATGGAAAGCTGGTTCGGCCTTTTCGCACCTGCTGCGACGCCTGAGCCGGTGCTTGCCAAATTGCGCGCAGCCATGGCGCAAGTGATGGCGGCACCCGATGTGCAGGAATTGTTTGCCAAGAGCGGCGGGCAAGTGCCGAAGGGCAGCATGGCAGAACAAGAAGCCAAAGTGCGTGGCGATATTGAACGCTGGACGAAGCTCATTCGTGAAGCAGGCGTCAAGGGCGATTGATCGCAAAAACAATCGGGGAGAAAAATTTATGGGCTCGTTCAAAAAGTCCCTGCTCTGCGCCACTTTCTTTACTGCAACTCTAGCGGTTGCAAATGGAGCGCGCGCCGATGCTGTCGCCGATTTCTATCGCGGCAAGACAATGCAAATGATCATCGCCACCTCGCCCGGCGGCGATTACGATACCCGCGGACGGCTGATTGCGCGTCACATGAACCGCCATATTCCCGGCGAGCCATCGATCGTTGCGCAAAACATGCCCGGCGGTGTCGGCATTGCAGCGGCAAACCATCTTGCCAATGCAGCGCCGCGCGACGGCACGGTTCTGCATATGCTGATGCAGAACATGCCGGCACATCAGGCCATCGGCGGGCAGGGCGTGAAATTCGACACACGCAAGTTGATCTTTGTCGGCTCGACGACCGATACGCCCAATGTGATCAATTCCTGGCATACGACAGGCATCACCAGCATCGAACAGGTGAAGACGCAGGAGCTCGTCGTAGGTGCTGCCGGAACGGCGACGCCTGCTGCCTATTATCCAGCAGCGCTCAACGCCATGGCAGGCACAAAATTCAAAATCGTGGCCGGCTATCCCGGCGGCAATGACGTCAATCTCGCCATGGAAAAAGGCGAAGTCGGCGGGCGCGGTTCGAACGCCTGGTCGTCCTGGAAAACCTCGCGGCCGCAATGGCTGACGGAGAAGAAAATCCACATTCTCGTCCAGGTCTCACTCAAGCGTCACAAGGATCTGCCCGACGTGCCGCTGCTCTTCGAATTGGCCCAGAACGACGCCGATCGCGAAGTGCTGCGCTTCATTTCGGCCGATACCGAAATCTCCCGCGCAGTCGTCACCACGCCAGACACGCCCGCCCCCCGGGTCGCTGCCCTGCGCAAGGCCTTTATGGACACGATGCGCGATCCGCAATTCCTGGCCGAGGCCGAGAAAATGCAGATCGACATCAGCCCGCTGCCCGGCGACGAGGCCCAGGCCATCGCCGACCGGATTGTGGCAGCGCCGCCGGACGTCATCGCCCGCGCGAAGCTGATCCTTGAGGCCCCCTCGAAATAGGGATCGCTGCAGGGCGGGAAATGCCTTGCCCTGCTTTCCCGCGGCGGGTAGCAGGAAGCATGTCCGAGAAAACCTCGCCCGACGACACAAATTATGCGGCCCTGCCCCTGCTCCGGCGTCTTTTCGCCGAGCACGGGCGTCCGCATATACGCTCTTACATTGTCGCCGGCCTGCTGATGGGCATTGGCGCAGCCACGACAGCGCTCTCGGCCTGGCTGCTGAAACCCATCCTCAACCACATGGTCGATGCAGACGGGTTTAAAACCCTGCGCTTGCTGGCTTGGGGCGTGGTCGGGCTTTTTGCCCTGCGCGGCCTCGTGACCTGGGGTTATCAGGTCATGCTGGCGCGCACCGGCAACCGGATTGTCGCCGGCGTGCAGCGCCGCCTGTATGAACATCTGCTTCGGCAGGACATGTCCTTTTTCCAGGATCGGCATTCGACCGAATTCATGACCCGCCTGTCCATTGCCGCCGGCGGGGTGCGCGACACGCTGCAGACGCTCATCACCAGCGCAGGACGCGATATTCTCACGCTGGTCGGGCTGATCATTGTCATGATCATCCAGGATCCGATCATGGCGCTGATCGCTCTCTCGATCATGCCGGTCGGCGGCTTTCTGTTGAGCAAGCTCATCCAGCGCGTGCGCAAATCGGCGCGGCGCTCTTACGACGGCTCGGCGCGCATTCTCGAGACCATGCAGGAAACGATGCAAGGCATACGCATCGTGAAAAGCTTCAATCTCGAGGGCATCATGCGCGGGCGCATGTCGAGTGCGGTGCGCGAGGTCGAGAAATCCGTCAACCGCATGGCCTCGGGCCAGGCTGTGTCGAGCCCGATCTCCGATACTGTGGCCGGCATTGCAATCGGCGCCGTGATTTTTTACGGCTCATGGCGCGTCACGATTGCAGGCGCAGATCCCGGCTCTTTCTTCTCTTTCGTGGCTGCACTTCTGATGGCTTACGAGCCTGGCAAGAAGCTCGCACGCATGCATCTCGATCTGCAAAGCGGCTTGACCGGCGCGCGGATGATTTATGAAGTGCTCGATACGCCTGCCCAAGAAGAGCAGCGCGAAGGCCTGCCGAAACTCAATGTCGGGGAAGGGCGCATCGCTTTCGAAAATATACGCTTCGGATATCGTCCCGATGAATATGTTCTCGATGGCATCGATCTCGTTGCAGAGCCCAATGCAACAACGGCGCTTGTTGGCCCTTCCGGTGGCGGCAAATCGACCATCATCGCGCTCATCCAGAGATTTTACTCACCTGCCAGCGGCAAGATTGTCATCGACGGGCAGAATATATCGGATGTCGATCTGGTCTCGCTGCGCGACAGAATTGCCTTTGTTTCGCAGGATGTCTTCCTGTTTCGTGGCACAATCCGCGAGAATATCGCACTCGGCAAACCTGGTGCGACAGATGCCGAGATCGAACAGGCCGCACGCATGGCCAATGCCCATGACTTTATCGTGGGTTTTAAGACAGGCTATGAAACAGGCGTCGGCGAGCAGGGCGCACAGCTCTCTGGCGGCCAGCGCCAGCGCATCGCCATCGCCCGCGCATTCCTGAAAAATGCGCCGATCATCCTGCTCGATGAGCCCACAGCAGCGCTTGATTCCGAGAGCGAGCGTGAAGTGCAGAAGGCGCTGGATTCCCTGCGTCAGGGCCGCACGACGCTTGTGGTTGCCCACCGGCTGCAAACAATCGTCAATTCGGACCGCATTTGCGTCATCGAAAATGGCAAGGCTGTCGAGACTGGCACGCATGAGCAATTGATTGCTGCACGCGGCACCTATCACGCTTTCTTTGCCACGCAATTTGGCGAGGGTGCGACGCCGCTCAGGACGGCAGAGAACCCGCGCTGATCGCCTTCGCCTTGGGGCGGACAGAGCGATATTGCCCCTTGGCGACAAGAGCGAATTGAACGCCGACCACTGCCAGCAGCGTCAGCCACCACAATTGCGTGGTGACAAGGCCGCAGAGAACAATTGTCGTGCCGCAAACAAGCCCGCCGAGCAGAAAAGCATTTATCGGAGCCGGCAAATGCGCTGCGCCACGGCAGCACAGAAAGATCAGAAGAGCGATCGACGAGGCGCCAACAATTCCATATTCGTACCAGATCTCGAAAATCATCGTTCGCGGCGTTTCAGCGGGAAGATATTGAATCCCGATACTGCGGGAGATTGTATCGATTCCGTTTCCGGTGATCAGCCGCCAGATATCATGCGTCACGATCTGTTCGGCGACCTGAATGGATAGTGCGAAAGAACTGGTGCTCGATGTGAGCAAAGGCGAAAGGGCAAGCGGAATGGCTGGTGCCAGAATCATTGCCGCCGCCAGCAAAAGGCCCAGAACCGTGCCGACTTTTTTCGGCATGTTTGTCGCAAGAGAAAAAGTGATGGCGCCAAGCGCAAGCGCAACCAGTGCAACCGGCGTCCATACGGCGATAATGGCCACAGCCACCGCCACAGCAAGAGCACCCGCCGAGGCCCATCGATTGCGCACGGCCAATGCGCCAAGTGCCGGCCAAAGCAACATGCTGAGCGACAAGGCCGCCCTGTCGAGCGTCGATGTTTCAATATCCTGCGCCGGCATTGGCGATTGGAGCAGGCCGAACGCCAGCACAGCAAGGGCGGAGGCACCCAAACCCGCCGGCAAGAGATAGAGATTTGATGTTTTCGTATGAGACGGCAGGACAGCGGCTGCCGCGGCAGCCAGAAGCAATGTAATTGCCGATTTGAAATAACGCTCCGCCGCAGGCTCGGTGAAAGGCGTCCACAGCAAGCTCAACCCGGCCCAGCCGAGCACGAAGACGGCCGTCAGGGCGGCGGGTGCGGCAAGCACCTCGCGCAGACGCTCCATCTGGCGCCGCTGCGGATCGAGCAGAATGGCCAGCAGGATCAGAACCACGCCGACAGGAACGAGCGAAAAAATGAGACGGCGCGAAAACACCGATCCCAAAGGTGCGCCGATCGCAATAATGGCAATGCCAAGCCGCAGCAAAAGCCCGGCCGCCTGCTGGGCCGGATCGTCGAAAGGTCGCGTGGGCTTTGCGGCAGGCATGATCTGGCTCAATCCATCCTTGAGGTCTGCATTCGGCATGTCGCCTTTCAGCGAATGTATAGGGGACGAAATAGCCGCGCTATATGCGAGCCGCAACAGGTGGCGGATTTTACCTCAGGGCCGCTCGTCGGGACGACGGCGCAAAGCCTTCACTTTGCCGCGAACGGCTTTGGCCTCGCGACGGCGGACCTTGGAGGCAAGTGTGGGTCGCGTCGCCCGGCGTGGCGTGGGGGCGACCGCAGCCTCGGCGATCATACCCACGAGCCGCTCGATAGCATCGGCCCGATTGCGCTCCTGAGTGCGGAATCTTTGCGCCGTCACGACAATCACGCCTTCGCGCGTCATTCGACGACCGGCGACAATCTTCAGCCGCTCCTTCACCGCCTCCGACAGATTGGGCGATAGAGCCGCATTGAAACGCAATTGCACCGCGCTCGAGACCTTGTTGACATTCTGCCCGCCCGGACCCGAGGCACGCACGAATGTCTCTTCGATCTCGCTCTCATCGAGAGCAATCCTGTCATTGATCCGGATCATGGGCGCAAGCCTAAGACCTCCGCCCTGATCTGTCACCGCAAGATCATTCGCGACGCCCGGATGTATGCCCGCGATGAGCCTCGCCCGGCGCACCCACATCGACACGCGCATCGATGACATAGGGCCGGCCTGCCCGCACAATGGCTTCGCCGCGCAAAAGCGCCGCAGCCAATTCGCCCGAAGTCTCGAGCGGGCCTTCACCCTCAACGCCCTGCGCGCGGGCAAGACCGACGAGATCGACCGGCGGATCGCTCATTTCCTGTCCGACAAATTTATTCTCGACAGGACGTGCGCGCTGCTTTGCCATCGTTTCCTGATGCGCGACATCGTTGAAATAGACACGATTATTGGCAACGACGATGAGCACCGGAATGCCCATATGCGCAGCCGTCCAGAGCGCATTGCCGCCCATGGTGAAATCGCCATCGCCCACGACAGCAACGCACAGCCGCCCCGAGCCCTTGAGCGCCAATGCCGAGCCGATTGCATTTGCGGGCCCCGAGCCAACGCCACCACCGCCATCGAAACCGACATAATCGAGCGGGCCCTTGAAATTCACCGTGTCGGAAGGCCAGCCCAGCGAATAGCCGGCCATTGTCACGTCGCGCGTCTCGACAAAATCGCGCACCACCAGAGCCAGATCTTTCAGGCCCATCATGCCTTCCGCGCGCGGCTTCGGCAGGGCTGCAGCCTTGCGAACGGGCCATTTCGGTGCGGCTTTGTCCTTCGTGCCGCGCAGGCGTTCAATGGCCCGCGTCAGCGGATGCACGAGCTCATTGGGCGAGGCAAGAATTTTCAGATCGACCGCAGGCAGGCCGAAATAATCCATGTTCCAGCCATTGTGCAGGAATTCATCGAGCGAGCAATGAATGACCTTTGCGCCGACCTTTGCATTCTTGCCAAGCGTCTGGGCGAAATGTCCCTTGAGGTCCATCCAGTCCAGAGACAGAACGACATCGGCTTCCTTCATGGCTGCGGAGGTTGCAGGAGAGGGCCGGAAACGCGGCTCGAAAGGATGGAGCGGATGATCTGTCGGGAAAGCGGCCGCCGTCTTCATGTCGGTGAGAACAAGCGCACCGAGAGATTCAGCCAAGGCAATGCGCGCGTCCCAATCTTCCTGCATGCGCGATACGCGCCCCATCAGAATGACGGGCTTTTTCGCATCGACAAGCAGGCGTGCTGCCTCTTCGACCGATTCCGCTGATGGCGCTGGCGGACGGCCGGGCTTGTGACGCTCAATATCGGGGAAGGTGACCGGGGCCTCGAGTTTGGATTCCTGCAAGGCGACATCGAGACAGACATAAGTGGGGCCGCGTGGCTCTGTCGAAGAAATCTGCCAGGCGCGCATCATGGCTTCCAATGTGGCGCCGACAGAGCGTGGCTCATCGTCCCATTTGGTATAATGGCGGATCAACGCGCCCTGATCTTTGGCTGTGTGGATCCAGTCGATCCATGGCCGGCGCTCTTCCGCATCGCCCGGACCCGTCGCACCCAGAATGAAAACCGGTGCGCGGCCGCACCAGGCATTGAATATGGCCATTGTGCCATGCATCAGGCCGACATTGGAATGGAGCGCAACAGCCATCGGCTTTTCAGTGACCTTGGCATAGCCTTGGGCAATGGCCACCGCATGTTCTTCATGCAGACAGACAAGCATTTGCGGATCGCGATTGCCCAGATAATTGACCATGGAATCATGAAGGCCGCGATAGCTGGCTCCAGGCGTCAATGCAATGTAGCGCAGATCGAGACGGCGCAGCATTTCCGCCATAGCGTCAGAGGCCCATCCAATTTCAGCATTGCTCGGCGTGACAAGATTATCCTTGTCCGGAAATGTGGCTGTGGCGAGCTTGATCCCCGCGCCGGTCTTTGTCATCTGCCGCTCTCCCTTGGCGCGCGTCCGGAAGCATGAGTCCGGCGCGGCTTGCTTATTGGTCGGCGAATTTAAAGGCATGACATGCCATGAGGCAAGTTTTTGCCCCCTACCGCATGAGAGAAGACTGGGTTAGGCTCTGCCAAAGGCCAGCAAGGCCAAAAAACAAAATCTGGGGAGGATCTCATGCGCAGAAGCCTGTTCCTGCATGTTTTCGCATTGGTGAATGTCATTGCCTTCTTCGCCGCAATTGGCGGGGCCCGCGCCGATGTGATCACAGAGTGGAAGAATGTTGCGCTGCCGGCAGAACCTGAGATCAAGCCGGCGCAGGTTGAGGCCGCGACAACCGCGCTTTTGCTGCTCGATTTTACCACCCAGACCTGCACGCAGGAGCGCAGGCCCCGCTGCGCGGCGCAAGTGCCGGGCCTTGCCAAATTGCTGGCGGATGCGCGTGCGCGAAATATGTTTGTTATCTACAGCGTCGCGACTGCAGGCTCGGGGCGCAGCGATATTCTGGCTCCCCTCGCGGCGCGCGAAAGCGATCCCGTCCTGCCGCCACTCGGGCCTGACAAATTCATCAACAGCGATCTTGAGAAAATGCTCAAGGAGCGTGGCATCCAGACACTGATCGTGACCGGAACAGCCGCGCATACATCGGTACTTCACACCGGCGGCGAAGCGGCATTGCGCGGTTTCAAAGTGGTCGCGCCCGTTGACGGCATGTCGTCGAATGATGCTTTCACCGAGGCCTATACGGCCTATCATCTGGTCAATGCCGCACGCATCATGAATGCCACAACATTGACCCGCGTCGGTCTGATTTCCATGAAATAGGGGGGGATTGAGGCGGCTTGCATCCTGTTCAGGCCGCCTTATTCTTTGCCCCATGACAAATATTTGGACGCGACCGGACATTATCGCCCATTCGGCGCTTTTGCTTTCATCTTTCCAGCAGATTGTCGGTCGCGAGCTCATGCCTTCGACCGGGGATGCGCAGGAGGATTCGCAGAGGCTTTTTGATGCGCCTTTCGCACTTGTCTCGCATGGAACGCAAGCCGATCCCATTCTGAATTACGGCAATGGAACAGCACTGCGCCTGTGGCAACTCGATTTCGCGGCGCTCACGTGCATGCCCTCACGCCTGACGGCACAGCCCATGCTGCGCGAAGAACGCCAGCGCCTGATGGAGCGCGCAAGTGCAAGGGGCTTTATCGATGATTATTCCGGTATCCGCATTTCCTCGACCGGAAAATTGTTTCGCATTGAAAATGTCATTCTCTGGAATGTTGTCGACGATAAAGGCGAAAGACACGGACAGGCCGCTGTTTTCAATTCCTGGAGCGACGTTGCGGAAGGAAAATGACGCCACGTCATGCGCGATGCAATTAAGACTCCGCTTTCCATTCCGCAAAAAATGATGGCCTTGGGCAGGATGAGCCTGAGACTGTTTTGACCATTGCATGTCACAAAAGCCGTCGAGGGACAGGCCTGTGACACGCATTATTCCACTCGATCAATTCAGAGCTCAGCCAGTGGCAGCACCGCGTCGTGCTGACGTAGCGGCAACGCCCGCGCCATTGGCTGCGCGGCAGAGCGCTGCCATCGGCGGGGCGACGATGCAAAGCCGCATCTTGGCCAGCGGCGCTACCGGGCCAGTCATGCGCGAAGCGCAATATCTGGCGCCGACAATCAATCTGCAGAGCTTCTATCCGATCTATCAGGCCTATGGATCGCGCACGATCGGCGTAGGAGCCAAGGGTGTCGCATTTGCCGCCGAGACCGTTCGATTGATGGGGCAATCGCCCTATACAATCGCCACATCTTTCGGCCTGTCAGATCCGCGAGGCCAGATGAAGATCGATATTCTCGATCCGGCACATGTGCCCGTCCGCTCGCTCATTTCCGATCCCGGAAAAACGCGCGCCATCATGTCGATTGTGCCCGCCGATGGCGGCCTTTTCACCATCCGCCTGGCCGGCCAGAAATTGGAGGCGAGCGAAGAGAGTGTCAAAATCTACGGTTCGTATCAGATCATCGTCACACAGGCCGCCGCAGAGGATTTAAAATCTCCTGCTGCTGCGGCTGACGGATCGAGCCTCGACCTCATCTGGTAATCAATAGGCCGCGTAGGATTTTTCTTCGATAAGGTCGCTGTTGAGCAGGAGATTGATCTCCTTCTTGATCTCTGCGCGGCGATCATTGATGCGATAGACGGAACGGGCCAATTCAATAAATTTGGGCCCGAAATCCTGAGCGCGCTCGCAATCGCGAATATCGTCCTCCACGACCCAAAGCGTCTCATTCACCTGCTTCAATGCAGAATGCAGCTGAGTCAATTCGGACGATTGGCGGACAGATTTGGCAAGCTCTTCGGAGAGCACGTCGAACTCTTTAGCAACATTCGCTTTTTTAGCGGGATCGGACATGCGCTCGAGTTTGATTTCAAGAATCGTCAATTTGTCGATCAATTCACCGGGTGAAACGGGCACGCGAAGCGTCATGTCGGGGCTCCCTGCAATTGGGGGGATGAATAGCAGCCTGAGACAGAAATAAAAAGGGCGCCTAAAGGCGCCCCTTGCCGGCTTTGTCGTTCCCGCTTCTATTCAGCGTCTTTTGCGCGGGCTTTTCTGGGGCGCAGTTTCGGCACGTCCGTATGCGAACGACGCAGGTCCGACTTGATCTCGTCGAGCTCTCTTTCAAGAGTGGTCTTGACCGTCTCACCATTGCTGGCCTGAGCGCCGACTTCGGCAGGCTGCTGCGAATTGCCATTGCCCTTGAGCTCGACGATCGATTGCTGCAATTGCGCGCGATCGCGCCGGGCCGCTTCGAGAGCACCCTCGACAAAGCTGCGCTCGATTTGCTCCTTGTTGAGAGATTCGGCGAGCTGGTTGATCCGCGCCTGCATGCTTCCCATGCGCGTCTCTGCATCCGCCTCAAAGCGCAGGATTGTATTCTGCAGCGATTCAATGCGCGTGGCAGCCTGCTTGTTGAGCTCCTCTGCATTTTGCAGCTTGGCGAAGAGTTCTGCATTTTTCGCCTGCGCCAGCGCCACTGCTTTTTCGCTATCCTCAGCGCGGCGAACGGCCTGCGTGGCATCGTCATAAGCGTCAGCGACCTTGCCAGGCAAGGTTTCGAGATCGCGCATGCGCGATTGCATTGTATTCTGCTCGTCCGAAAGACGGCGGATCTCATCCCTGCTCTGGCTGAGCAATTGATCAGAGACGCGAATGCGCGAACCAAGCGCTTCGATCTTCATCTCATAAGAGGCGCGCATCTGTTCGGTACGCGCTTCATTATTGGCAAGCGAGCCACGCAGGGTCTCGTTTTCCGACTGGAGGGCGGCCTGATCGGTCTCAAGCAAACGAATGCGCGAGCGAGCCCGATCTGCTGCAGCCGAACTTTCAAGCACCTGCCGCTTGAGATTGGTTGACTGCAAGGAGAGTTCTTCGATCGATTTGGTGAGCGAAGCAATTTCATCGCCTTGCTGCGCGGCCTTGTCGCGCAACATGCGACGCTCATCCTGCAATTCCGATATGGAACGCTCAGCATCGCGCAGCTTGTCGGAGATGCGCCCCATATTCTCAGTGAGAACTTCGTTCTCATTGCGCAGATTCTCAAGTTCAAATTCGCGCGAACGCAAATGCGCCTGCTTCTCGCCCAATTGCTCACGGGTCGTGCGGAATTGCTCCTCAAGCAGGGAGTAATTCTGCGCCGCAATAATATTGTC
>CANHAW010000001.1 GCA_947458675.1 Beijerinckiaceae bacterium | reverse complement strand
CCCAGGGTTTGTGCATGAAGGCGGGGCAGAAACGTTCGAGAAAACGCCGGTCGAATGAGGCATTGTGAGCGATGATAAGATCGGCTTCCGCCATGAAATGCTCAACCTCGGCCGGATCGATTCTGCATCCGGCAACCATGGCATCATCGATTCCGGTAATGGCCGTGATTTCCGCCGGGATTGGTTTTGTCGGTTCGCGCAAGGCCTGAAACGGCTCTTCGAGGCTGAAAATACGGCCATCCTGCGAATAGGTGAAAGGCACCATTGCCAGTTCAATCACCTCATCCTGCTGCGGATTGCGCCCCGTCGTTTCGACATCGACATAAAGGGCGCGCTTTTTCTCGCTTCCATCCTCGGGCGCATATTGGCTCACGCTCTGCAATTTGCGCAGAACGCGATATTCGCCGCTGGCCTCAAGCGTGTCGGCCAAGTCTTTGAGATGAGAGTCTCGGAGCTGAGAGTCGCTGAGATGATCGGAAGACGGCATGAAATCGACGCACAATCCTAGGTTGTGCGATGAAATCTAGCGGTTGCGCGACGCACTCACCATGCGCCTTTCCGGCTTTCAACAGTTTCGACGGAAAAATTTGGTTCAGCGCCGATGCGCGCCTATGCGGTCCGCGAGTTTGTGCAGAAGCTTTGCAAGAGCGCTGCGCAGGCGGCTGGACCGGCTCGCCGGCATTGCGAGCGCAGCGCTGGTCCGCATCAGGGCGTCCCATTCTTCCTGCGTCAGGATTTTGCGGGCTGAGGGCATCTTTCTCTCAGAAATGCGAATGGAGATTCGAGCGACGCAAGGCGCGCCTCATGCGCTGGCCTCTCGGACGATAGGCGCCAAATCCAGGGCCCTCCGCTGCAGGTGCGATCGCTCCGACAGCGGCGGCGCTGAGCATGATGGGATCCATCAACCCAGTTCGGGCCCGGTCGATAATGGTCCGCGCTAGCCTCTGGCGCTGTTCGGCGATATTTCTGCTCTGGATGCCGCGACCATGGCGCAGAGCCCCCTCAGCCAGCTCCAAGGCCCGCCGCATCGCCCTGATTTCGTCAGGGCCGAAGCAATTTGGTCCCAAATTTTCCAGAGCCATGGTCCTCAGTCCCGAAAATTCGAAGCAGGCGAGGAATCTCTCACAAAACGAAGCAATTGCAATATTTATGATTACATATTTGCAATTCTTGTTTCATTTCCGCCGCAATCCTTCCCAAAACACTGATTCGGCGGCAGAAACTCTCCATGCTATGAGATTGCGCCGCGAGGGATGGATGGGCTGGAAGGGGATTTCCGGCCGAATGAAAGCTGGGGGACGCAAGCAGTGAAGCCTCAACCAAAAAGGCTGCGCGAAGATCGCCTGAGAAAATTTGTGGCAGACCTTTTCGCCGCGCGCGGCATGAGCAGTGCTGATGCAGCCAGCGTTGCCGAGGTTCTGGTTTGGGCCGATCTGCGCGGCGGCGAAACGCACGGCATCAGCCGTATTCCTCATTATTTCGGCATGATCGACAAAGGCGCGCTCAAGCCCGGCGCCATCCCCGTCGTGACGCGGGATTTTGGCGCGCTGGTTGGAATTGATGCCCAAGGCGCAGCTGGCCCTGTCGCCATGAAAATGGCGCTTGCCGAAGCCAAGCTGCGTGCGCGCGCCCTTGGGGCTGGAATTGCCGTCGTCGGTCGTGCGACCCACTCAGGTGCGATCGGGTGCTATGCGGAAGCTGCGGCCCGCGAAGGCTTTGCTGCCATTGTGCTTGCCGCTGGCCCGCCGCTGATGGCCTATCACGGTGCGCGCGTGCCGAGCCTTTCAACCGCGCCGCTCGCCATGGCTGTTCCAGGCGGCGACAATGGCACGCTCATGCTCGATATGGCTTCGAGCCTTATTTCCAACGGCCGTCTCAAACAGGCCAAGCGCGACGGCGAAAGCCTGCCCGCTGGATGGGCGCTGGACGCCGAAGGACGAATGGCGACAGATGCAGACAAGGCCGAAGTGCTCCTGCCGATGGGTGGGGCAAAAGGATCGGCTTTCGCGCTTCTGTCTGAATGTATGACCAGCCTGCTCGCCGGCGCTGCTATTCTTGCTCCCATGCTGGGACCCGATGGCAAGCGCGGTCACGGTCAGAATGCGACAATCATTCTGATCGACATTGCACGTTTGCGCGAGCCGGACGATTACCGGTCTGACGTTTCGGTGCTGTCGAGTATTATTCGCAGCCTGCCTCGCGCTGAGGGCGCAGATGCTTTGCGCCTGCCGGGCGAGCGCGCTGCGTCAGAGGCGCATGCCCGTCGCAATGCAGGCGTTCCGATCCCGCAAAAACTGTGGGATGAAATAACCGCGCTTGCGAACAAGCATGATGTTTGCATACCTGACCTGGAATAAAAGCGGGATTGCCGCAAAACAAAAAAAGGGAGAAATGCCGATGAAATCGGGCAGCGCATTCATTCTCGCCGGCGTGCTGGCGGCAGTGTCGTTGGGGCAGACGCAGGCCCTTGCGCAATCCAATCTTGCCGATGTCTATCGTGGCAAGACGATCAATTTCATCGTTGGATCCGACCCCGGCGGCAGTTTCGGCCCCTATGCGCAAGTGCTTGCCGAGCACATGCCGAAATACATTCCTGAAAGCCCGAAAATCATTATCAAATATACCGGCGGGCAATCAGGCGGCTTGCAGCTTGCAAACCAGATCCAGAGCATCATGCCAGCCGATGGTCTCAACATGGCCATGACGCAGCAGACGATCGTTCTCAATCAGGTTCTGCAACCGCAATTTGCAAAATACGATGCACGCCAATGGATCTGGCTCGGCAATATGGCGCCCGTGCGCAACATGCTTTCGATCTGGCATACGGCGCCAGCCCGCACCATTGAGGAAGCAAAAAATGCCGAAGTGATCATCGGCGCCACCGGGCCAAGCTCTCCGACATTCATTGTGCCGGCGCTGATGAATAAATTTCTCAATACGAAATTCAAAATCGTCACCGGCTACAAGGGCGCTGCCGATCTCAATCTCGCCATGGAGCGTGGCGAGGTTCAGGGGCGCGGCGCGTCATGGGTGAGCGTCCAGCTTTCCATGCCTGAAGCCATTGCCGATGGCCGGATCAAGCCGCTGGTTTTCGCATCCATCACGCGCGATCCTTCTGCGCCCGATGTGCCGACGCTTGCCGAACTCATGACCGATCCTGTTCACAAACAGGTTGCGGAATTCCTGTCTGCCGAATCGGATTTCGGTCGCAGCGTGTTCCTCCCACCGGGCGTGGCGGCAGACCGGGTCGCCATGCTGCGCGCAGCATTTGAGAAGACGATGAAGGATGAGGCCTTCCTCGCGGATGCCAAGCGGATGAATCTGACGATTGAGCCCATGTCGCACGAGGTTCTGGCGCGCATCACCGAGAAGGTCGTCAGCGCCCCGAAGGAAGTCGTGGATCTGGCCAAATTCTGACGATCGCGTCCGGCTTGGGCTTGAGCGGCAGCTTTGACCTGGCTGCCGTCTCCCCAGGCTTTTTCGGGGAAAACACGGAAAATTTGTTTTTTATCCGCGTTTTCTTGCCCTCCTTTGAGTTCTCCCCTACGCCCGGGGCCGCAGCAGTGTATCGACGTTGCATCGGGCCCAGAAAAGGTGCAGACCCGGAACAAGCTTTGTCGTCCGTCCGTTTTTCGGCTGGCCGGCGTCCAATTCGAAGATCAACGGAGATAAAGATGGCCAAGAATCCCACCGGCGAGGGCAAGAGCGCGACTGCAAATTCAGCCTTTATGAAGCCCTTGCAGCCCTCCAAGGAACTGGCCGCCATCGTTGGCGCCGCTCCTTTGCCGCGCTCCGAGGTCGTTTCCAAAGTATGGGAATATATTAAGGCGAATTCGCTCCAGAACCCGGAAAACAAGCGCGAAATTCTGGCTGACGACAAGCTTGAAGGCGTTTTCGGCAAAAAGAAGGTCACGATGTTCGAGATGAACAAGCATCTCGCCCAGCACCTGAAGTAGTTTTTGCTGCTTTTCGAAGCCATGAAAGGCGCCGCTCGGGTGAGCGGCGCCTTTTCTTTTGGCCGCTGGATTTTCCAATTCTATTGGGCCGATGCTGTGGCATCGGCTTGGGTAAAGGTCTGGATCTGAGGGTGCCTTCGGCATCGGTTTGTCCAGATTGCGCGATCGGCTCTTGCTTATGTGCGGGCAACTCGCGAATGCTTGGAGCCGCTATCGCCTCTTTCAGCTTGTCTCCAGCCGGCAGGTCTTTGTGCGCACAATCAGGCTTCTCACGTGGAACGTGCATCGGTGCCTTGGCATCGATGGCCGGATTGCGCCCGAGCGCATTGCCGAAGTGATTGCGCTTGCGGCGCCTGACATTGTTGCCCTGCAAGAGGTCGATGTCATGCGCAAGCGCACGGGCTGCGTCGATCAGGCTGAAGAGATTGCGCGATTGCTTGGCATGGACTCACATTTCCATGCCAATGTCCGGGTCATGGAAGAGCAATATGGCGACGCCATATTGACCATTCTTCCATCCCGCTTGCAGCATTCCGGTCGTCTTCCCGGCCGTCTTGGCCTGCGGACCATCGAGCCGCGCGGCGCCCTTTGGGCGCGGATCGATCTTGATGGTCTGCATTTGAATGTCATCAACACGCATCTGTCTTTGATTGCGCGCGAACGACGGCGGCAAACCGATTTTCTTTTCGGGCCCGACTGGATCGGACATGCCGAGTGCAGCGGCCCACTTGCTCTCGTTGGCGATCTGAATCTTGTTCCGCGGTCGAATGTTTATCGCCGACTTGCAGGACGCATGCAGGATGTCCAGCGCGCACCGGGCCTCGGTCGTCCAAAGCCGACATTTCCGGCGGGCTTTCCCGTGCTGCGCATCGATCATGTCTTTACATCGGGCGAGATTGGCGTGCGCCGGGTCGAGGTTATCCGGAATCACATAACCCGCGTGGCATCCGATCATCTGCCGCTTGTTGTCGATCTCGCCATTGGTGTTTAGGGCCGGCTTCAGGGCAAAAAAAATGGCCGGGCAATTGCCCGGCCATTCTTGTTTCGAAGGTCTTGTCAGACCGAGGGGATCATGCCCTTCAGCGCTGGCACCCATTGTCCGAGCATTGTCGGCGGCCACGGGATCGTCAGCAGCTGATCGAAGAGGATGTAGACGAAGATCGTCAGGATCACCGCTTGCGGGATGACCAGAGACCAACGCTCCTTCGTTTCTTCGAGGCGCATGAAGGCGATCACGAAGATCGGCACCGTCGGGATAAGACCGATCACTGCCATGGACGCCATAAAGCCGATGAGCCAACCGAAGAACACGGCTGCACGACGGATGACCGTCCAATTGTCGAGGTGATCTGTGCTCGCCTCGAGATCCATGTGGATCTTCTTCTCGATCTCACCTGTCACCTGTCCGGTCATCCCGACGTCACTATGATCTTCCGGCTTGCGGAAGAGATAGTTGAACAAGGAGATGATCAAGACAGTTACCGCAACCGAGCCGACGATCATCGGGACGATCTTGGCATGCATGTTCCAGGTCGAAGCTTCGGACAGCATGTAAGCCAGCACGCCGAAGAGGAAGACATAGAACAGCTGGTCCCACTTCCAATTGGGTTTCAATTGGAAGCCGGTCATCATCTGACGCAGACCGCCATGGATCTTCACGTCCTGCATAAAGGGACGCAGCAGACCGAAGAGGGCGAATGCGAAGATGACCAGCACGATCGGACGGGCGAACCATTCCACGCCATAGCGCTGGATCGAGATGAAGAGATAGCGCTCGACGATTTCACCGAGAACGCAGCCCAGCAGCAGCGGCGGACGCGGCCACTTGAGCATCTTCATTGCCCAGCCCAGCAAGCCGAAGGCGAGCAGGGTGTAAAGATCGCCCCAGTTACGCGAACCCTGGAAGGCGCCGATGTAGATGATCGACAGCGTCGCCGGAAGGATGAGCGTGTAACGCAAGGTCGCGAGCTTCGCGAATTGCGCACTGAAGAGATAGCAGAGACCCGCGCCAAGGATGTTGGCGAGAGCAACCGACCAGACCATCGAATAGGTCACGCTCAGATTCTTGGAGAGCATGTCCGGTCCGGGGACCAGGCCGTGGATCAGGAAGGCGCCGAGCAGGATCGCCATGCCGGCAGAGCCGGGCACGCCGAAAGCCACTGTCGGGACGAGAGCGCCGCCTTCACGCGAATTGTTCGCGCTTTCGGAAGCGATAACGCCGCGCACGTCGCCCTTGCCGAAGGTCTGGGCAGCGCCCTTTTCGGTCTTGAGCGCGTGGCCATAGGCCAGCCAGTCGACGATGGCGCCCGAAATGCCGGGAACCGCGCCGAGCGTGGCGCCGAGCCAGGAGCAGCGCAACACCAGCCACCAGTGCTTGAAGCAGTCCTTCGCACCCTGGACCATGCCGGAGGTGGACGTTGCGAGCTGCTTCGAGCCGGGGGCGATCGCGGTGCGGGAAATGGCGAGATCGGCCAGTTCCGGCAAGGCGAAGAGGCCGAGCACGATCGGAACGAGCGGAGCGCCTTCCCACAGGTAGAGGCTGTCGAGGGTCCAGCGCAGCGTACCCGTCTGGGGGTCCGAGCCGACCATCGAGATCATCAGACCGATGCAGCCCGCCGCCAGACCGCGAAGTGGCGCGCTGCCCGAAAGCACGGCCACCATCGATATGCCTAAGACGGCGAATGCCAATAGTTCTGGTGATCCTATATATAGCATGATCGGTCTTAGGACCGGCAGCAGCAGAGCCATCAGGGCTGCGCCGAAAATGCCGCCCATCATGGACGACATGTAAGCGGCACTCAGAGCGCGCGAGGCTTCGCCGCGTTTTGCCATGGGCAGGCCGTCCAGAACGGTTGCCGCTGAACCGGCACCACCTGGAACGCCAAACAGAATGGCGGGGATGGGGTCACCTGTTGCGGTGGTCGCCCCCAAGCCGAGGAGGAGCGCCATGGCCGCATAAGGGTCCATGTTGAAAGTAAAAGGCAGCAGCAGCGCCGTGCCGGCCAAGCCGCCGATACCCGGCAGAATGCCGAGCACAAGCCCCATGATCACGCCCAGGAAAAGCAAAGACATCCTGAACGGGTCCATGAGCATAACGAACGCCTTTCCGGCGGCGTCCAGCATTGAGACGTCCATCTTGGTAACCTCTCGAATTCACATTATTTTTTCGGGCCGAGGCCCGACGCGGACACTGTTTCCGCGCGCAAAAGTCATGGATCGAGGGGGACCAGGAAACCCCGCCGGCTTTTACCGGTCAGGACGCAGAAAAACTGCAAGAAGGTCGCCGTAAGACGCCTTCCGTTCCACTCCCTCCATATGGGAAGATTGGCTGACGCCCTCTCCCTTCTATTTGTCTTGATATAATCATAAGCTGGTGTGGAACGAAAGTCGTAGGAGGCCAAAATTGAGACGTTTTTTTGGTCTGGTCGCACGATTCGGGATATGGCCGGCATTTTTCACGAGAGAGCTCGTTGCGGAAAAATCCCAGAGAAATTCTTCAATCAATTTTCGTAATTCCGATGAAAAATAGATAATCATTATTTTTCATATACTTACCGCGCAGCATAAATAGCGCTAAAAATTCAGGATGTCGTTTTTTTAGTGCAAAAAAACCGCCTCTGGGGCGGTTTTTATTTTTCATTTGAATTTCAACCGAGATTTTTTGCGATTTTAAAATTTGCTTCCGTTTTGGATTTTATTTCATCGATCGTGACGCCTGGCGCCAATTCGATCAGCGTCATCCCCGTTTTCCCGCCCTTATCGATCGAAAAAACGGCGAGATCGGTGATGACAAGATCGACAACTCCGGATCCCGTCAAGGGAAGCGTGCATTTTTTCAGGAGCTTGGGCCCGTCTTTGGCCACATGCTCCATCACGACAACGACTTTCTTGACCCCTGCCACAAGGTCCATGGCGCCGCCCATGCCCTTCACCATCTTGCCCGGAATCATCCAATTGGCGAGATCGCCGTTTTCAGCGACTTGCATGGCGCCAAGGATGGACAGGTCGATATGGCCGCCCCGGATCATGGCAAAAGAATCGGCCGAGGAGAAAAAACTGGTTGTCGGCAATTCCGTAATGGTCTGCTTGCCGGCATTGATCAGATCGGCATCCTCCTCTCCCTCATAGGGAAAAGGGCCCATTCCGAGCATTCCATTCTCGCTCTGCAGCTGCACTTTCATGCCGTTTGGAATGTAGTTCGACACCAGCGTCGGGATGCCGATGCCGAGATTGACGTAAAATCCGTCGCGCAATTCCTGCGCGGCACGCGCGGCCATTTCATCGCGGGTCCAGGCCATTTCAGCTCTCTCCTTGAAGGGGTCAGGCGCGTTTGCGGGTCGTGCGTTGCTCGATGCGTTTTTCCGCATCGGGCACATGGACGATCCGCTGGACGAAAATGCCCGGCGTCACAATATGGTCGGGATCGATCTGGCCAGCTTCGACCAGATGCTCCACCTGAGCCACGGTGACCTTGCCGGCTGTTGCCATCATCGGATTGAAATTGCGGGCGGTTTTCCGATAGACGAGATTGCCCTCAGAGTCGCCCTTCCAGGCGTGGACGATGGCCAGATCGGCGACAAGGCCGCGCTCCATCACATAATTTTCCCCGTCGAACTCACGTATATCCTTGCCCTCGGCAATGATCGTGCCCACGCCGGTTTTGGTGAAAAAGGCAGGAATGCCTGCCCCGCCAGCCCGGATCCGTTCTGCCAGCGTGCCCTGCGGATTGAATTCAAGCTCAAGTTCGCCACCGAGAAATTGCTGGGCGAAAAGCTTGTTCTCGCCAACATAGGACGAGACCATTTTGCGGATCTGGCGCGTTTCCAGGAGTATGCCGAGCCCGATTCCGTCCACCCCGGCATTATTCGAGATGACCGTCAGGTTTTTCACGCCTGAATCGCGAATGGCGCCGATCAATGTCTCAGGTATGCCACAAAGGCCAAAGCCGCCCGACATGATCGTCATGCCATCTCGGAGGAGGCCCGCAAGGGCGGTGCGTGCGTCAGAATAGACCTTGCTCATGATCTGGCAGGGCTCCTGGAAAGGATCGGAAGTTGAACCTTTCTGACGTTAAATCTCCGGAGAGGCGAAACCAAGCCTTTTTCGCAACTGCAATATGATTATGGGGAGGGGTCTGAGCGTCTCTTGCCATGGCCAATGGCTTGAACCTCGATTATATGGCCCTGAACGGATGGGAACGCAGTAAGTTCTCCGGGGGTGCGGATCGGGTGCGAAGGTCATGAATTTTTTGCGGATTTACATCCGTGTTCTGAAGGAGCTCGGATCCGAATACCGGCTGGCGGTCGTGCTCGTTCTCGCCAATCTCGCCCTTGCCGCGGCACAATTTGCGGAGCCGGTTCTCTTCGGCCGCATCATCGACAAGCTTGCCGGCGCGCAAAAAGAAGCAGCATCCGTTCGCTGGGAAGAATTGTTTCCGCTGATTGCAGCCTGGGTTTCTTTCGGCCTGTTCAACATTGGCGCATCTGTGCTGGTCGCGCTGCATTCGGACCGGCTTTCGCACAGGCAGCGGCTTGCTGTCACCGGCGCCTATTTTGAACATGTGCTTCATCTGCCGTTGAGTTTTCATACTTCCAGTCATTCGGGCCGCTTGCTGAAAACCATGCTCGATGGTTCGGCCGGCATGGCCTCCATCTGGCTGTCTTTCTTTCGTGAGAATTGCGCCTCCTTTATCGCGCTTTTCATCATGCTGCCGCTGTCGCTTTTTGTGAATTGGCGCCTGGCAGGTCTGCTGATCCTTCTTGTTTTCTTTTTTGGCATTCTGACCACGATCGTCTTGCGGCGAACGGAAGATTTGCAAAGCCGTGTCGAGCGTTTCAATACGGATCTGGCAGAGCGCGCCTCCGATGCGCTGGGCAATGTGCCCGTGATTCAGAGTTTCACCCGCGTCGAGTCAGAAACCCGCGCGATGCGCGGCATCATCAATGATGTTCTGGCGGCGCAAATGCCCGTCTTGTCGTGGTGGGCCGTTGCTGCTGTGGCGACACGCGCCTCTGCGACTTTGACGCTTGTCGCCATTTTCCTGCTTGGAACATGGCTGCATCTGCAAGGCCTGGCGACAATCGGCGAAATCGTCACATTCATGAGCTTCGCCACAATGCTGATCGGGCGGCTCGAGCAGATTGTCGGCTTCGTCAATTGGACCTTTATGCTCACGCCGAAGCTGCAGGAGTTTTTTGACGTCCTCGACACCAAGGCAGTTGTGCATGACAGGGAAAGCGCGAGAGATGTCGGCCGCTTGCAGGGCCGCGTCTCCTTTGAAAATGTGACATTCACTTATGATGGTCGCCGCACTGCCGTGTCAGATGTCTCTTTTGTTGTCGAGCCCGGCGAGACGGTCGCTCTCGTGGGTGCAACCGGATCTGGCAAGTCGACAACTTTGAGCCTGCTCCACCGTGTCTTCGACCCGCTACATGGCGCCGTCAAGATCGATGGAATCGACATTCGTGACATGTCGCTTGTGTCGCTCCGCCGCAATATCGGCGTCGTCTTTCAGGAGCCGATGCTGTTTGCACGCTCGATCGAGGAAAACCTGCGCGTCGGCAAGCCCGATGCGAGCGATGAAGATGTGCGCCTTGCGCTCGAGCGTGCTCAGGCAACAGAATTTGTCTCGCGCCAGAGTGACGGAATGGCGACGATGGTGGGCGAGCGCGGTCGCTCGCTGTCGGGCGGCGAGCGCCAGCGCATCTCGATTGCGCGCGCGCTTCTGAAAGATCCGCCGATCATGATTTTCGATGAAGCCACCAGCGCGCTCGACGCCGCCACCGAACGCCAGCTGCAGAAGGCGCTTGATGCGGCAACAGCTGGACGCACGACCTTTGTCATTGCTCACAGGCTTGCGACAGTGCGCAATGCGACGCGCATCCTTGTCTTCGATCAGGGCAAAGTGGTGGAAAGCGGCACGTTCGACGATCTTGTCGCGCAAAACGGACGCTTCGCTATTTTGGCGCGGGCGCAATTCATGGCTCAGCCCGTTCCCGACACGTCCGAAGATGAGGCCGACAGCAAGGCGCGCGATTAATCGGCCAATTCGTCTTCCAGAAAAGCAAGCACGTCTTCGCTGGGAATATTTTTGGCGATAAAGCTTTTGCCGATCCCGCGCGCAAGAATAAAGGTCAGCGCACCGCGCTCGACCTTCTTGTCCTGATACATGGCTGAGAGAATGGTGCGCGCATCGGCGCTCCAGCCTGGAATGGCCTGTATGCGCGTCGGCAGGCCGACATTGGCCAGATGGGCCACGACACGGTCTGCCTCTTCATGCGAACAAAGCTGCAAGCCTGCTGAAAAGCGGAATGCGCAAGCAATTCCGATTGCCACAGCCTCTCCATGCACGAGACGCGCGCTATCGTATCGGGTGAGGGATTCGAGCGCATGGCCGAATGTATGGCCAAGATTGAGCAGGGCGCGGTCGCCTTGCTCAGTCTCGTCGCGGATGACAACAGCGGCTTTGGAGGCGCAGCTCGTGGCAATGGCATGTGTCAGTTCAGGGCCCGCGCCGAAAACGCTGCGCCAGTTCTTTTCAAGCCAGACAAAGAAGGCGGCATTGTCGATGAGGCCATATTTCGCAATTTCAGCATAGCCGGCGCGGAATTCGCGTTCGGGCAGGGTTGCAAGCGCGCCCGTATCCGCCAGAACGAGCGAGGGCTGATGAAAGGCGCCAACAAGATTTTTGCCATGTCGCGAATTGATGCCGGTCTTGCCGCCGACAGAAGAATCCACCTGTGACAGAAGCGTTGTCGGCACTTGCACGAAGCGCATGCCGCGCCGCACGCTGGCAGCGGCAAATCCGGCCAGATCCCCAATCACACCACCGCCAAGGGCCACGACGAGATCGCGCCGCTCCATGCGCGCTTCAATGATCGAATCGCAGACCTGCGCGAAAGTCTCGTAGGATTTCGAGCTTTCCCCCGGCTCCACAATACAGCGCGTGTGGCGAATGCCCGCCATATCGAGACTGGCCTCCATGGAGGGCAGGTGCCGCTCGGCAATATTGCGGTCAGTGACAATGGCGCAGGACGCGCCGGGGAAGAGGCGCGCAATATGTGCGCCGGCTTCCTCAATAAGATGGGAGCCGATGAGAATGTCATAGCGTCGCTCGCCCAATTCGACTGGAACGCGCGTGATCGGCGGCGGCAGGCTCATTTCGGATTTCTCTGTATGCGCATCATGCGTCGGGCCGGGATCTTCCGGCAGCGCGCGCTCAAGCGTGACAAGAATATTTTCGACAACGCCATCGTGTGGGCCATCGCCCGACATGATTGTATAATCGGCAAGACCGTAGATGGGATAACGCTCGCCGATGAGGCGCTGCATCGTGGCTTCCGGATTTTCTGTATGCAGCAAAGGCCGGTTCGATCTCTTGCGGACCCGGCGCATCAGCACATCATGATCGGCCTTGAGCCAGATCGACACGCTGTCTTCTTTGATTCTGGCGCGTGTATCCTCGCGCATGAAGGCGCCGCCCCCCGTCGCCAGAACTTTCTGCCCTTCGGCGATCAGGCGCGAAATGACATGGTGCTCGCGATCGCGGAAAAAATCTTCGCCGTGACGCTGGAAAATCTCGGCAATGGTCATGCGTGCAGCCGTTTCGATGGCTGCATCGGCATCGACAAAATCGAGCCCGAGGCGGGCGGCGAGCCGACGCCCCACCGACGTCTTGCCCGAACCCATAATGCCGACAAGCACAATCGAGCGGCCACCGAGGCGTCGCACCAGGCTTGCGGCCCTGGCATCGCGCCTCTGCGGGGCAGGAACATCGTTGGGCTGAATGGAAGCAGAGAAAGTCATGCACCTCCCTAGCATGACGTGAACGGGGATTTAAGCTCCCTGTGTCAGCTTGGCAGCCGGGAGGCCTTCAGTCTTTCGGCGTGGGTTGATTTGGCTGGCCCGGTGGAATGAAAATAAGATTATCCTGGCCGGCCTCGGCTTTCGGAGAAGAGCGTGCCCAGCCTGATCAAGTTTTTGACGATTGTCGCTGTTTTTGCCGGTCTGGTCTTTGCCGGAATGCTGGCGCTGGTCAGTTTCGTCGAGCCGCAACCGCGAGAAATGACCCAGATGCTTCCCCCAGCGAAGCTGAAGCCATGATTGCGCTTCTCACCGATCCGCAGGCGCAGCTTTTTCTCGAAATGGTTGCAGCCGAGCGGGGTGCGGCCGCCAATACGATCGCCGCTTACGAGCGCGACTTGACTGATTATTGCGAATTTCTCGAGCGCCGGGCGTCGGGGCCGCTTGCGGCGGGCACGGGGGATGTTCGCGCCTATCTCGAAGATCTGGACCGGCGCGGTTTCAAGTCGAGTTCGGTGGCCCGCCGCTTGTCCTGCGTGCGGCAGTTTCATCGTTTTCTCTATTCCGAAGGGCAAAGCAGCGAGGATCCGGCGGTTGTCGTCGAAGGCCCGCGGCGCGGCCGTCCGCTACCTAAAGTCCTGAGCCCGAAGGATGTTGAGACCTTGCTCGCGGTGGCGCAGGAGGGGATCGACGATGAAAAGCGCGCCGCCGCCGAGCGTCTTGCAGCGGCGCGTCTTCATTGCCTGCTCGAAATTCTTTATGCCACGGGACTTCGCGTGTCCGAGCTCGTGTCCCTGCCCCGCAGCGCTGCGCGGACGCGCGAACCCTTGCTGGCCATTCGCGGCAAGGGCGGGCGCGAGCGCCTTGTCCCCCTGTCGGAGGCGGCTCGCGCCGCCATGGCGCGCTATCTTGCCCTGCTGGCTGAATTACGCCCGGCTTTGGCAAAATCGGACTGGCTGTTTGCCGCCGACAGCGAAACCGGCCATCTGCCGCGCCAGGTCTTTGCCCGCGAACTCAAGGCCTGCGCCGCCGCTGCCGGCTTGCGGGCCGATCTCGTCAGCCCGCATGTCCTGCGCCACGCTTTTGCCAGCCATCTTCTCCAGAATGGGGCTGATTTGCGTGTCGTGCAGGAATTGCTCGGCCATGCCGATGTCTCGACAACACAGATTTATACCCATGTTCTCGATGAGCGGACGCGGGCCATGGTCCGCGACCTGCATCCCCTGTCCAAGGGCTAGCTTGCCGCGGCGCTTGACTTCGCTCGGCGGAATCGACAGTTTCCGCCGTCCCAGGCGGGCCTCTCCCGACCTGCCCCGAGGCTCCTGAACTCGCGATGAGCATGCGTTCCTACCTCGATTTTGAAAAACCCGTGGCCGAACTCGAGGCCAAAGCGGACGAATTGCGCGCCCTGAAGACCGATGAATCGGGCGCGATCGGGGAAGAGCTTGCAAAAATCGAGGCCAAAGCGGCCAAGGCCCTGACCGATCTTTATCTGGCGCTGACCCCCTGGCAGAAAACTCAGGTCGCACGCCATCAGGCCCGGCCTCATTTCATCGATTATGTCGCCTCGCTGGTGGAGGATTTCACGCCTCTGGCCGGTGACCGGAAATATGCCGAAGACGAGGCGCTGATCGGCGGCTTTGGTCGCTTTCGTGGCCGTTCCGTCTGCATTATGGGGCAGGAGAAGGGCTCCGATACCGAGGGCCGTCTGCGCCATAATTTCGGAATGACCCGGCCTGAGGGCTATCGCAAGGCCGTCCGACTGATGGAACTGGCCGATCGTTTCGACCTGCCGGTCATTTCGCTGGTGGACACGGCCGGCGCCTTTCCGGGCATTGATGCCGAAGAGCGCGGCCAGGCCGAGGCCATTGCCCGCTCAACCGAGGCCTGCCTGGCGCTGGGCGTGCCCAATGTCGCCGTCGTCGTGGGCGAGGGCGGTTCGGGCGGTGCGGTGGCCATTGCCACGGCCAATCGCGTCCTGATGCTGGAACATGCCATTTATACGGTGGCATCGCCCGAGGCCTCAGCCTCGATCCTGTGGCGCGATTCCGGCCGCCGTCAGGACGCCGCCACAAATATGAAGATCACCGCCCAGGATCTCCTGAAATTCGGCATTATCGACGGCATTATCCCCGAGCCCCCCGGCGGGGCCCATCGCGATCCCAAGCGGATGATCCGCGGCGCGGGAGATGCGATTGAAAAGGCGCTGTCCGATCTGAAGGGCCTGTCGCGCGACCAGATCCGCGATTTGCGGGCAGAAAAATTTCTCGCAATGGGCCGGAAAGTCTGACCGATTCGGGCCTTGCGGCAGCCACACTCCGGTTTTATCATCAGATTTAAGTTGGTAACCATCCCGTAAGCTTAATGAATTAGGACTGGTCGCGTGGTCGCCCAAAAAGGCGAGTGCCTCTTTCGAGGAGCGAGTTTCGTCAGCTCATGAAAACATCCGGTCGGAATTTCTCCCGTTTCACCGTCTCTGCCGCGCGGGTTGCTTCCGTATTGCTGGCTGGCGGATTGCTCGCAGCCTGTCAGCAGACAAGCAGCGTCAACAAGGCATCGCGCTCGATTCCCTCCGATACTCTGGCTCTGATGGAGCGCAAGGGAACGACCAAAAGCTCGCCCATCGTCATTCGGGCCTATAAAAAAGAAGCCGAGCTCGAAGTCTGGAAGATGAAGGGCGACGGCGAATATGTGCACATCAAGACGTTCCCGATGTGCCGCTGGTCGGGCCAGCTTGGTCCCAAGCGCCGCGAGGGCGATCGCCAGGTGCCGGAAGGTTTTTATGCGATCACGCCGGGTCAGATGAACCCGAATTCGCAATATCATCTCTCGTTCAATGTCGGTTATCCCAATGCGCTCGATCGCGTTCAGGGTTTTACCGGCGGTGCGATCATGGTGCATGGCGCCTGTTCTTCGGCCGGCTGTTTCTCGATGACGGATCAGCAGATCGAAGAAATCTACGCGATTGCGCGCGAGGCTTTTGCGGGCGGTCAGCGACAGATCCAGATGCAATCCTATCCCTTCCGCATGACGCCGGAAAATCTCGCCAAACATCGGCTTGATCCGAACATGGCTTTCTGGCGCACGCTGAAAGAAGGATCGGACCGTTTCGAAGTGACCAAGCGCGAGCCGCAGGTCGCTTATTGCGGTCGCCGCTATGTCTTCGACGCCACATCCGCCACTGGCGAGTCGCTCTCGCCGGGCGCCGTCTGTCCGCCGTTGCGCCAGGATCCGCAGATTGCCGAACTCGTTGCGGAAAAAGCGCGCGCCGACGATGCGAAAGTGGCTGAACTGGTCAGCCGCGGTGTGCAGCCGGTCAAAATGGTTTATCACGACGGTGGACAGCATCCGTCCATGGCGCATGTGATGGAAGTCAGCCGCCCCGAGGCTCTGGTCGAAGCGCCGCGCTTGATCCCGCTTGATCCGCAGGGCCGTCCGCTTCCGGCCGCCGTTCAGGTTGCTGCCGCACGACAGGCCGATGTGCCTGCCCCCGTCACGACGGCTCCGGCGCGTGATGTCGTTGCACCGGCTCCTGCTGCACCGGCCGTGCCCGTCGCACAGGCTGGCGGCGAAGCCTCCATGGTTTCGCGTCTGTTCAGCTTTACCCCCTCCATCCCGTCGCTCTTCGGCTCAAGCGAGGCCGCAAAAGCGACGCAAGCAGCCGCGCCCGTGCCGCTGCCGCCGCCGCGCCCGCGCGCTTTGCTCGACGCCAAGCCGCAGGCCTCGCTGATCACCGAGCCGCCGGTTCGCATGGTCGCGCCCGTGCCCGCGCGTCGCGTTGCAGGTGCGGCACCGATCCTCGGCAACGGACTTTCGCAAAACTGATTTTTTCACAAAAAGACCCCGCCGGGCGGGGGGCGTCCCGACGGGGCTTCGAAACCCGGCGCGATGATTGCGCCGGGTATTTCCTATTCGCAAACCGTCACGGTGCGATAGCCAACGAAATCGCCCCAGCGATTGAAGGCCGGACGCTGCTTGCGGTAGCAGACGTCATAGGTCTGGCCCACATAGACCGGCGAGGCATAGGTGACCGGGCGCGAGTAAGAATGCGAGTAATAGTGCGGCGCGCCATATGAGGGCGACGCATGTGCTGCACCTGCAGCAAGCGCACCCAGCGCAAGACCGCCGATAATGCCCGCGGCAATCGCGCCGCCATTGCCGCCGCCACGGTGGCGGTGGCGCTGACCCGCTTCCGCCGGCGTGACGGTCGCGGCAAAGGTCGCAGTGAGCGCCAGAGCAGCAATGGCGCCGGTGAAAATCTTGCGGGTCGCATTCATTTCCATCTCCTCCGATCCCGTATCGGGATGTTGGAGCACACTTTATGCGCGCATTTCTGAACGAAAGCTGGCTCGGCCGTTCAGCTGGCGTTCATCCTTTGGCCAATGATCTGATTGGCTAAGGTCAGCCTGAAAGAAAAAAGGGCCGCAAAAGCGGCCCTTTATGTTTAGACAAGCGCCCCGTGGCAGTGCTTGTATTTCTTGCCCGACCCGCAGGGGCAGGGTTCGTTGCGGCTGACGCGGCCCCAGGTTTCGGGATCTTTCGAATCGCGCGCCGGCGCTGCATGGGGTGCAGCCAATGCGCCCGACGAGAGGGCGCCGGATGCAATCTGTGCATTGATGGCGGCAATGGCGGCCTGTTCGTCGGCGCTGATTTCTGCGGGTGCTTCGGGTTGCTGGAAAGAAACCTCGACGCGCATGAGCTGCTGCGTCGTCATTTCATGCCAGCGCGTGATCAGGCCGTTGAAGAGCTCGAAAGCTTCCGACTTATATTCATTCAGCGGATCGCGCTGCGCATAGCCGCGCCAGCCGATCACCTGCCGCAAATGATCGAGCATGATCAGATGTTCGCGCCAGAAGTGATCGAAGACCTGCAGAACAACCTGCTTTTCGACATAACGCATCACATCGGGCGTATTGCGCTCGGTGCGTTCCGCATAGGCGGCGTCAGCGGCATTGTGGATGCGCTCGGCCATTTCCTCCGAACCAATGCCTTCTTCCTTCGCCCAGTCTGCGACGGGCAGATCGACGCTCAGCAATTCCCGCACGGCTTCGGAAAGATCGGCAATCGCCCATGTCTCGGGATAGGAATCCTTCGGCATATGTTTGGCGACCAGATCGTCGATCGCATTGGCGCGCATATTGGCGACTGTTTCTTCGAGCGATTCCTGCGCCATCATTTCGCGGCGCTGCTCGAACACGACCTTGCGCTGGTCGTTCATGACATTGTCGTATTTCAGAATGTTTTTGCGCGTATCGAAATTGCGCGCTTCCACCTTCTGCTGGGCTTTTTCCAGGGCCTTGTTGATCCAGGGATGGACGATGGCCTCGTCTTCCTTGAGCCCGAGTTTGACGAGCATCGAATCCATTCGGTCGGAACCGAAAATGCGCATCAGATCGTCTTGCAGAGACAGGAAGAATTTGGACCGCCCCGGATCGCCCTGACGACCGCCGCGACCGCGCAGCTGGTTGTCGATGCGACGGCTCTCGTGGCGCTCCGTGCCGATAATGTAGAGGCCCCCCGCTGCCAGCGCCATTTCCTTGAAACGGGCGATTTCCTCGCGGATCTCGGCTTCTTTTGCGGCGCGCGCCTCACCTTCGAGGCTGGAGCATTCCTGCAACACGCGCATTTCGACATTGCCGCCGAGCTGAATGTCGGTGCCGCGGCCGGCCATATTGGTCGCCACCGTGATCGCGCCGGGCACGCCGGCTTCGGCCACAATATAGGCTTCCTGTTCATGGAAGCGCGCATTGAGAACGGCAAATAATTTTGACGGTTTTCCCGAACGCGCCGCCGTATAGAGTTTTGTCAGCGCGGAGGGCTGCGAGAAGTCGATCTGCTTGTAGCCCTTCGAGATCAGAAACTCGGCCAGCTGTTCCGACTTTTCGATCGATGTCGTGCCCACCAGCAACGGCTGCATTTTCTCGCTGGCCGTCTCGATCTCCCGGACGATGGCTTTCAGCTTTTCGCCGTGGGAGCGATAGACTTCATCATCTTCATCGAGGCGCTGGACGGGACGATTGGTCGGAATTTCGACAACGTCGAGCCGATAGATTTCGGCAAATTCATCCGCTTCGGTTGCCGCCGTGCCGGTCATGCCGGCAAGCTTCGAATAAAGGCGGAAATAATTCTGGAAGGTGATCGAGGCGAGCGTCACATTTTCAGGCTGCACCTGAACCTGCTCTTTGGCCTCGAGCGCCTGATGCAATCCTTCCGAATAACGCCGACCCGGCATCATGCGGCCGGTGAATTCATCGATGATGACCACGTCGCCGTTGCGGACGATGTAATCCTTGTCGCGATTGAACAGCTTGTGGGCTTTCAACGCCTGCTGCACATGATGCACGATCGTGACATTGGCTGCGTCGTAGAGCGAGCTTTCCTGCAAAAGCTTCGCATCTTCGAGCAATTGCTCCATATGCTCGTTGCCGGCTTCGGTGAGATTCACCGTGCGCTGCTTTTCGTCGAGCTCGAAATCGCCCTCCACGAGTGACGGGATGAGCTTGTTGATCGAATTATAGAGTTCGGACTTGTCATCCGAGGGGCCGGAAATGATCAGCGGCGTGCGCGCCTCGTCGACAAGGATCGAATCCACTTCGTCGACGATGGCAAAATGATGCCCGCGCTGCACCATTTGCGCGAGCTCATATTTCATATTGTCGCGCAGATAATCGAAGCCGAATTCGTTGTTCGTGCCATAGGTGATGTCACAGCCATAGGCTTCGGCGCGCTGCACATCATCGAGCCCGTGGACGATAATACCGACGCTCAGGCCGAGGAATTTGTAAACGCGGCCCATCCATTCGGCATCGCGGCGGGCGAGGTAATCGTTCACCGTGACGACATGCACGCCATTGCCGGCGAGCGCATTGAGATAGGTGGCGAGCGTGGCGACAAGCGTCTTGCCTTCGCCCGTGCGCATTTCGGCGATGGCGCCTTCGTGCAAGACCATGCCGCCGATGAGCTGCACGTCGAAATGACGTTGGCCGAGCACACGGCGTGCTGCCTCGCGCACTGTTGCGAAAGCGGGGATGAGAATGTCGTCGAGCGTCTTGCCCTCGGCGAGCTGGGCGCGGAAAGCGTCCGTGCGGGCGCGCAAGTCCTCGTCGCTCAATGCCTCGAGTTCAGGCTCCAGCGCATTAATGGCCTGAACCTTTCCAGCATAGGTCTTGAGCCGACGGTCATTGGCCGAACCGAAAATCTTTTTCGCAATGGCAGCGAACATCCATGGACCTTTCTGAACCGGACGGGACCGCTGCAGGAAATCAGCCGAACCCGATCCGTTCCCGGCCATGCGCTGGGCCGGGGCCTATTGCCAGGCGCGCCGCGCGCCTTGGCCCTGCCGGGCCGCGAGAGTCCACATCGCCTGAATGCCGGACCTTTGGACCGATTTTTCCTCAGGCGAAATGGCGGAAAATACCGGGCCGAGAGATAAGATCGCCCCCCTGCAATGTCAATGTGAACGCGGGTTTTCCTCGGGGCGGATGCCATTTGGCTCCAATTCTGGGCCAGCTTTTGTTCTTGCCCCCGGTCGGGCTTTCCACCAAGTTACCGGCCGATTTGCGGGGCTACCTCCCGCGCGGCGCCCGATGGCGCATTTTGGAGCCTGCCCCCATGAAGAATCCGGTTTCCGGCCTCGCCGCTGCGGCCTTTCTGACCATTGCCCTTTTGGCCGGGGCAGCCGCTCCCGCCGATGCCAAAGTCCTGGCTCGGGTCAACGGGGTCGAAATCACCGAAGACGATCTCAAGATCGCTCTGGAGGATATCGGTCAGGGCCTGCCGCCCCAGGTCGATGGCCAGGAGCGCGATGCCTATCTGCTCGATTATCTCATCGACCTGAAGCTGGCGGCCCGTCGGGCCGAAGCCGAGAAAATGACCGAAACCCCCGATTTTGCCCGTCGCATGGCCTATCAGCGGGATAAGGCGCTGATGGAAGTCCTGTTTGGCCAGATCGCCCAGAACGCCACCAGCGATGCAGAATTGCGCAAGGTCTATAATGAGGTAGCCGGCGCACAGGGCCCCGAACAGGAAGTCCGCGCCCGACATATTCTCGTCGGCACTGAAGACGAGGCGAAGGTGGTCGCCCGCAGGGTCAAGGGCGGCGAGGATTTCGCCAAAGTGG
The DNA here is from genome assembly GCA_947458675.1 of Beijerinckiaceae bacterium. GTDB lineage: Bacteria > Pseudomonadota > Alphaproteobacteria > Rhizobiales > Beijerinckiaceae > Terripilifer. Next base: position 2,400 of record CANHAW010000001.1, on the reverse strand, counting down.
CCGATGCCGTTTCCAAGGATCCGGGCTCCAAGGGGGGCGATCTGGGCTGGTTTACCCGCGAGCGCATGGTTGGCGAATTTTCCGAAGTCGCCTTCAAGCTCGCAAAAGGCCAGATTTCCGACCCGGTCAAAACCCAGTTCGGCTGGCACGTGATCAAGGTCGAAGACACGCGTACCAAGCCATTCCCTGACTTCGAACTGGTGAAAGATCAGGTGCGGACTTACGTCATCCAGAAGTCGCAATCCGACCAGGTCGCCAAATTGCGGGAGAGCGCCAAGATCGAAAAGCTCGATGCGCCGGCCCCCGCGCCGTCGCCTGTTCCCGCGCCGCGTCGCTGATCTGCACCATATTTTTTCGAATAACCTCGCCCGCACATGCGGGCGAGGTTTTTTTTTCACATGGCTTTGCTTAAGTGGGGCCGCCGCCGACTCAAAAACTCAGGATCGAATATGGCCAAAGCAGCCCCCCTTTCACCGCTGGCGCCGAAAACCTATCCCGCCTGCCCCGATGTCGAGGGTGTGCGTTTTGCCACTGCTGAAGCGGGGATACGCTACAAGGGCCGCACCGATGTGATGCTGGCCCTGCTCGACAAGGGCACCCAGGTCGCGGGCGTCTTCACCAAATCGAAATGCCCCTCCGCGCCGGTGGATTGGTGCCGCTCCAAACTCAAGGGCGGCAAGGCGCGGGCGCTCGTCGTCAATTCCGGCAATGCCAATGCATTCACCGGCAAGAATGGTGTCGCTTCGACCAAGCTCACGGCACAGATCGCCGCCAAGGCGACCGGCGCGCCGGCCAGCGAAATTTTTCTCGCTTCCACCGGCGTGATCGGTGAGCCGCTGGATGCAACCAAATTCGAAGGCGTGCTCGACAGGCTTGTGACCAAATCTGCGCCCGGCGGCATTCTCGATGCCGCGCGCGCCATTATGACAACCGATACGTTTCCGAAAGTCGCAACGGCCAAGGTTTCGATTGGCGGCGTGGAAGTGACGATCAATGGCATGGCCAAGGGCGCCGGCATGATCGCGCCCGATATGGCGACCATGCTCTCCTTCGTCTTTACCGATGCACCGATTGCTGCGGCTGCGCTGCAGGCCATGCTTTCGAAATCGGTCGCGGGCTCGTTCAATTCGATCACTGTCGACAGCGATACATCGACCTCCGACACGCTCCTGCTGTTTGCAACCGGCGCGGCTGCCAAGCGCGGCTGCCCGAAAATTGCAACCGCAACCGACCGGCGACTGGCAGCTTTCAAAAAGGCGCTCGATGCGCTTTTGCTCGATCTGGCGCAGCAGGTTGTGCGCGATGGCGAAGGGTGCCGAAAATTTGTGGAAATCCGCGTCGATGGTGCAGCCAGCGCCGCAGCAGCGAAAAAGATCGGCCTGTCGATTGCCAATTCGCCTCTGGTGAAGACCGCCATTGCCGGCGAGGATGCCAATTGGGGCCGTATTGTTGCGGCCGTCGGCAAGGCGGGAGAAAAAGCAGACCGTGATCGCCTCGCCATTTGGTTCGGCGATTTCCGTGTTGCCAATAAGGGGCTGCGCGATCTCTCTTATGACGAGGCGAAAGTCTCCGCCTATATGCAGGGAGAGAAAATCGACATTCGCGTCGATGTCGGCGTCGGCAAGGCCTCATGGACCGTATGGACTTGCGATCTGACGAAAGAATATGTCGCCATTAATGGCGATTACCGTTCCTGATCGCCATTATGAGCGAAGCGACGAAGCAATCGAGATGCGCGCGGCGACGCTGGATTGCTTCGCTCCGCTCGCAATGACGGACTAAAGAAACGATTGCGGATCGACATCGATCTGCGTGCGCACGCCGCCGCGATCGGGCGGCGCTGCGGCGAGCAGGGCCCGCAAAAATCCTTGAAGATCGGCGCTGCGCGGCGCTTTGACGAGCAGGCGGAAACGATGGCGCCCGCGCACGACGGCAATCGGCGCCTCGGCAGGGCCGAGCAGCATGATGTCGTCATTTTCCGGAAAGCCGCCGAGCGGCGCCATTTTCCATTTGTCGCTCGCCGGCAGTGCATAGGCCGCACGTACGAGCGCGCGCGCTTGCGTCTCGGCCGAGGCACGATCATTGCCTGACACGATGATTGCGGCAAGGCGTCCGAAAGGCGGCAGACCGGCAGCAAGTCTTTGTTGCGTTTCTTCACTGTAAAAACGCTCTGCATCTCCCGACAAAAGTGCGCGGATGACGGGATGTTCCGGCTGCCAGGTCTGCAAAAGACCGCGTCCGGGCTTTTCTCCGCGTCCGGCGCGGCCAGTCACCTGCTGCAGCAATTGGAACGTGCGTTCGGCGGCGCGCGGATCGCCATTGGACAGGCCGACATCGGCATCCACAACGCCGACCAAAGTCATCAGCGGAAAATTATGTCCTTTGGCGACAAGCTGTGTG